>QYPD01000008.1 GCA_007279775.1 Spirochaetia bacterium
CTATGTTAGCAATTAAACTCAAAAAAATAGGCAAAAAACACCAACCGTCTTTCCGGCTGGTTGTTACTGAAAAGCGTTCAAAACTTGTCGGCCGTTATGTTGAGGACATTGGCTGGCTTGATCCGAAAAGCAAAGAATTTAAAGTTAATGCCGAAAGGGCAAATTATTGGATTAAAGTTGGCGCTCAGCCGACAGACACGGTTCATAATTTGTTGGTAAAAGCAGGGGCGATTAAAGGCCCGAAAATAGCGGTTCATGCCAAGAGCAAGAAAGCTCCGGCGCAACCGGTAGCTGAAGCGGTAGTTTCGGCAGAAGCGGCAGTTGAAAGCGCGGAAGAAATTAAAGAAGAAAAAACCGAACAAGCGGCGCAAGAAACGCCGACTGAATAACCAAAGGTCGAAAAACAGTGAAATCAGAAAAGATTTATTATGGAATTCAGAGACGAACAATTTCTAGATTTTCTAGTTAAATACATAGTTGATCATCCGGATGATGTTAAAGTTGAGCGGAAAGTTGACGAAATGGGAGTACTTCTCATTTTAAAAGTCCACCCGCTTGATATGGGTCAGGTTGTCGGCAGAAAAGGTTCTACCGCCCAAGCCATCCGCTCGCTTTTGAGGATCGTCGGCATTAAAAACAATGCCCGCGTGAATCTTAAGATTCTTGAGCCGGAAGGTTCAACAAGGCCGATGAGAAGCGACGTAGACAGAGCGGTTGATGATTTGAAAATCTAACCGGAAGTTTGCAAAAATTTGTAAAACCCTTTCCCGACCAATGTCGGGGAGGGGTTTTTGATTTGTTAATAACCGATTTGCCAAAAGAAATGAGAGATGATATTATCAAGACAGTCGAAAATATATTAATTTATTTAAATTTATGGATACAAATCAACCAGTAGGAACAGTAGAAGCAAGCGGGTCGAAAAAAGTAATTATTGGGATAATCGTCGTTTTAGTCGTCGCAATTGGCGGCTATTTTTATTTCTTAAATAGGGTAAGCCAGTCGGTTTCCGCTGAGCCGATAAAAATCGGGGCGATTTTGCCGTTGACGGGCGATTTAGCCACTTATGGCGAGGGAATAAAAAATGCTGCAAATCTTGCTATTGAAAATAGCGGAATGAAAGATAAAATTCAAATTATTTTTGAAAATGATGGTACGTGTACGCCTGCGAATGATATTAGCGCCGCTCAGAAATTGATTAATTTGGATAAAGTTAATGGAATAGTCGGGCCTATTTGTTCAAGCGCGGTTTTGGCAGTAGCGCAAACAACAGAACAAAATAAATTAACTATTATTTCCCCGGTAGCAACATCAAAATCAGTTACCAGCGCCGGTGATTATATTTTTAGGGTAATTGCTTCAGATGTCGATAAAAGCGTTGCCGTGGCAAAATACGCTTATAATAAAGGTTATAAAAAAGCCGCATTATTTTTTGACGCAGGTCAGGACGCCATGGTTCAACAAAAAGCAGACACGAAAGAAACATTTATTGGGTTAGGAGGCACAATTTCGGTTGACCAATCGTTTAAAACGGGCGATAGAGATTTTAGGACACAATTTACAAAAATTAAGCAATCAGACGCGGATGTAATTTTTATAGGCGGAGTTCCGAAGGAGGCCGCTTTCGCAATTAAACAAGCAAGAGAATTGGGGATAAAATTGCCGTTTATTGCTACTGAAACGAGCGTGGGTACTCAAGATATGATAGATAATGCTGGTAGCGCCGCAGACGGTCTTGTGTTCCCGTTTGGCGCCACGCCAGATAATAAAGAATTTAATGATTTTATTGCCAGTTATAAAGCAAAATACGGCCAAGAGCCGCCAGCTTATGCAGCCGAAGGCTATGATGCCACAATGCTTTTGATTAAAGCAATTGCTCAAAGCGACAGAACGCCGGAAAATATTCAAAAGCAGCTTTTTGAGATTGGCAATAATTATTACGGCGCCAGCGGTTTAATCACTTTTGACAAAAACGGTGACGTTCAAAAGCCGATGGTTATTAAAATGATTAAAAACGGCCAATTCGTAAATGCCGATTAGAAAATAACAATGAAACTATGAACAACGCAACAAAATGGGTAATTGGCGTAATAATCGCTATTGCGGTTATTGCCGTCGGCTATACTCTTTACAAAGGCCCAAGCCAGCCGGTTTCTACCGAGTCGATTAAGATTGGAGTTTTGACGCCATTAACCGGCCAGATTGCTGAATATGGGCAAAATGTTAAGGCTGGCTTAGATTTGGCAGTGCAAGAAATAAATAATAACGGCGGCGTAAATGGTAAAAAAATTCAATTAATTTACCAAGATACAAAATGCGACCCCAAAGAGACTACGTCAGCGTTCAATAATTTAGTTGATATTCAGGGAATTAAATATATTTTAGGTTCAGTATGTTCAAGTGAAGTTCTTGCAATCGCTCCATTGGCAAATAACAAAAAAGTTATTATTATAGGGGCCGCCGCTTCAAGCCCGGATATTACAAACGCAGGAGACTATATATTTAGAGTTTATCCATCTGATGATTATGAAGCTAAGGTTGCGGCAGAAACAATTTATAATAAACTTGATAAAAAATCGTCCGCTATAATTTATTTAAATAACGATTATGGCAAGGCGCTAAAAGACGTTTTCGAAAGTTATTATAAAAATTTAGGCGGTAATATAGTTGATTCTGAAGGGTATGAACAAAGCGCTAAAGATTTTAGAACCCAACTTGTAAAAATTAAAGAAAAAAATCCGGAGGCGGTGTATATGATTTCTTATCCCGTTGACGGCGGATTGCTTGTAAAACAAGCGCGGGCACTCAATATAAACTCGCAATTTATAGGCACTAGTGGCTCAAAAGGAACGGATATTATTAAAAATGGAGGAAACGCGACCGAAGGGCTAATGGCAATAACAATAGCAGGCGCTACGGGAATGGCAGCTCAAAAGTTTAATCAGAGCTATGAAAATTATTACGGCAAAAAGCCGGGAATGTTTGCCGATAGAGGATACGACTCTCTTTATGTACTCGCGAAAGCAATTGAAGGGGTAAGTGGAGATGTTAAAAATAATTTGTATCTTATAAAAGATTTTGACGGAGCGAGCGGAAAAATAATCTTCAATTCTAATGGAGATATTGAGGGGCAAAATTACGATGTATTTGTTGTTAAAAATGGAGAATTTGTCAAATATTAAAAACGGCCAATTCGTAAATGCCGATTAAAAAATCAATTGGAAATAACAAAATCCCGGGCCAAAACTCGGGATTTTTTTGTTGGATTTTGCGGCGTTTTTATGCTATAATATAATTAACTATTATGGCTAAGAATACGATTAAAAAATATTTTTGGGACACTAATTTCGAAAGGTTGGATTTAAATAAAGACCAGGTGTATATTTTGAAAAGGATTTTGGAATATGGCGATGGAAAAGCCGTAGCTTGGGCTTGGAAAAAATTCGGCAAAAAATATTGGGTTGAGGCTTTGGAAAGCAGAGAAATTTCGCCACTCACGAAAAATTTTTGGACGTCTTTAGTCGCGCTAAAAAACAAATGAATTTCAATTTAAACAATATTCCTTTAAAAACCCGCAATTTGTTGCAGGATTTAAGCGGGCAGAAATTTATGAAAAATTTTTATCTGGCTGGCGGCACGGCAATAGCCCTTTTTTTCAAGCATCGGCAATCGCAAGATTTGGATTTTTTTACCGAAAAAAGTTTTTCATCGTCGAATCTGATTAAAAATTTAAAAACATTGGGAATTTTCCAGGGATTTAAAAATTCCGAAGATACCTTAACGGGTAGCTTGAACGAAGTTAAAGTAAGCTTTTTTTCTCTTCCATACGGACTTTTAAACAAGCCGATAAAATATGGAAATTTGCGGATAGCCGATATTATTGATTTAGCCTTGATGAAAATTTTGGCGATTTCAGACAGAGGCACAAAACGCGATTTTATTGATTTGTATTTTATCTGCCAAAAGGTTAAACCTCTTGATGAATTTTTGTTTCTTTTCCAAAAAAAATTCGGCAAGTACGATTACAATATCCATCATATTATCAAAAGTTTAACTTATTTTGACGATGCCGAAAAAGATAAAATGCCTAAAATGCACATTTCCGTTGAATGGAATGAGATTAAGAAATTTTTTACGGAAGAAAAGCCGAAATTAGCCAGGAAATTTTTAATCGGATTTTAAATGGATATTATTCCCCAGCTGATTTTAAACAGCATTATTGCCGGCGCAATTTACACCTTGGTGGCGCTCGGCTTTAATTTGATTTACGGGGCGACAAAATTTTTCAATTTAACGCACGGCGTTTTGGCCACCGCGGGCGGATACGCCGTTTTTTATTTCGGCAAAACTTTGGGCTGGAATATTTATTTAGCCGTAATTATCGGGATAGTTTTGGCCGGTTTAATCGGCTATGGATTGGATAAAATTGTTTATTCGCCGCTTCGTGGGCGGAAAGCGTCAAATATGGTTTTGTTGGTGGCGTCTTTGGGAGCTTTTACGGCGGTTCAGGCGATAATCGCGATTTTATTCACCAGCCAATTCCAAACTCTTTCAAGCGATATCGGCGGGCAAAAAATTTATGAAATTTCTTGCCCCGTAGCGATGCGAAGCATCTGCTACGGGGTCGGCTCGGCGGTGATAACCCAAACACAAGTTTTAATTTTGATTTCCGGAATTCTGATAATGGCGGGATTGGCTGTTTTTTTGAAATTTACATTGATAGGTAAAGCGGTTAAAGCCGTTAGCGACGATGAAGAGGTAGCGAAAATAATCGGCATTAACACGAATAAAATAATCGGCTATGTTTTCTTCGTCGGTTCAGCCATTGCCGGCTGGGCGGGAATAATGATTGGTTTTGACACGGGCATTGAACCTACAATGGGAATGAGCCTTTTATTAAAAGGCGTAATTGCTTCAATTATTGGTGGAGTGGGCAACATTTATGGTGGAGTTTTAGGCGCTTTCTTGCTGGGTTTTGTTGAAAATTTTGGAATTTGGAAATTGTCGGGAGAATGGAAAGACGCCATCGCATTTTTGTTATTAATTATCTTTTTAATTATTCGTCCTAAGGGAATAATTAAAAAGTGATTATTTAATTACGGATTACGCATTGCGAATTAAATTATATGAAATATAAAAAATTTGAAGAATTGCCGATATGGAAATTATCTCTGGAAATAACTAGGTTAATTTATGATTTAACATCTGTCCCGAAATTCAATAGAGATTTTGGCTTAAGAGACCAAATAAGGCGCGCGATTATTTCCGTAAGTTCTAATATCGTGGAAGGATTTGAAAAAAGTAATAACAATGAATTTATTAGGTTTCTTAAAATATCAAAAGGTTCTGTCGGTGAAGTTAGAAATCAGCTATATATTGCTTTTACAGTCGGTTATATTGATAAGCGTGAATTTGATAAAATCAATATTAAATTAGAAGCCTTAGCAAGCCAAATCGGCGGTCTCACCATTTATTTAGATAATCATCGTAAAAACAAATCCGTAATCCGTAATTCGTAATTATTCAATTAACCCAATGGAATACTTAATTCATTTAGCAATCCTATTCGCCATTTACGCCATTTTGGGCATCAGTTTGAATTTGGTTGTCGGGTATGCGGGCTTGCTGTCGGTTACCCAATCGGCGTTTTACGGCATAGGCGCGTATGCCACGGCGATTCTTTTAACAGGCTACGGCGTTAATTTTTTCCTTTCGGTTATTTTAGGAATGTTGGTAGCGGGCGTTGTAAGCTTTGCCATAGGCCTTGTTTTAAGCAAATTTAACGGCGATTATTACGCCCTTGTTTCTTTCGGTTTCAACATTATAGTTTTCAGCATATTTTTGAATTGGCAGGAATTGACCCGCGGTCCGCTGGGAATTCCCGGAATTTCGCGGCCATTATTGGAAATTGGAAATTGGAAATTGGAAATTAGTTCCAATCTTCATTTCTTGATTCTTGCTTCTTTATTCTTAATCCTCGTCTACTTCATTTCCCGTTTCATCGTTAATTCTTCTTTTGGTAGAGTTTTGAAAGCGATTCGCGAAGACGAAAAAGCTATTCAAGTTTTCGGTTATCGGACAAGTCTTTATAAATCAATAATATTCGTAATCGGCGCGATGATGGCCGCTATTGCGGGCTCGCTTTTCGCTTCTTATATAACGTTTATAGATCCGTCGTCATTTACATTAAACGAATCAATTTTTATTTTAGCGATAATAATTTTGGGCGGTTTGGCGAATTTGCGCGGTTCAATTTTAGGCGCGTTATTTTTGATTCTTTTGCCGGAAATTTTGAGGTTTGTCGGTTTCCCTGATTCCATCGCGGCGCAAATGAGGCAAGTGGTTTATGGAGTTATTCTGGTATTATTAATGTTGTATAGGCCGCAGGGGTTAGTGGGAGAATATAAACTTTAGATTTATGATTTAAGAATTAAGATTTAGGGATAAAATAATTATATGAATAAAAACAAAAAAATTATTATAGGAGCGATAATTATCACGATTGTCGCGGTTTTGGTTGGTTGGCAAATATATGGAAATAAACAAAGCAATTCCAGCTCTATAAAAATAGGAGCATTGATTGTTTCGTCCGGCGATGCTGCCGCTTGGGGCGAAAATGCTAAAAATGCAATAGACTTAGCCGTTGAGGAAATAAATAATAATGGAGGCATTAATGGGAAAAAAATTGAAGTTTTGTATGAAGATACAGCCGGTGAACCGAAAAGAGCCGTTTCGGCGTACCAAAAATTTGTTTCAGTTGATAAGGTTGACGTCATAATAGGCCCTCTTTCTCAAGCAGAAGTCGCGGCTGTCGCGCCTCTTATCGCTCAGGACAAAATTCCCGTAGTTACGCCAAGCTATGCGCCTTTTCAAAATAGGCCGGTAGCCTATAATCCTCTTTTAATTTGGATGGACCCGACTATTGAGGCCGAAAAAATGGCGGAATACGTTTTTAATCAAGGTATAAAAAATATAAGCGTTGTCGGCACAAAAGATAGCTGGGAAATGGAAGTTACGGAAGCATTTGCCAATAAATTTTCCGCGATGGGAGGAAAGGTTTTATTTAGAGAGTTATTGCAGCCTGACACGAATGATGTTAAGGCCACAGTTACTAAAGCGTTAAATTCAAAGCCGGAAGCTATTTTCGCGGGGACTTATTATCAATTTGTCCCGTTGGTAAAAACAATTAAAGAATTGGGATATAAGGGTAAATTGTACAGCATAGAAGTTGATGCTTATTTGGCTGGCGAAACCAAACCATTATCCGATAATATGCAATTTATCGCTCCCGATTTTTATGCCGGTGAATTTATGCAAAAATTCGAGAAAAAATATAATCGCAAGCCGGGCATACCGGCCGGCCAAGCATATGATTCAATGTATATTTTAGCCCAACTTATGGATAATAAAAAAAACGATGATAATATAATTAAGGCAATGTCTGAATTTAAAAGTTACGATGGCGTTTCAGGTAAAATAACAATTACAGGCGATTATAAAACAATAATGCCAACGGCTATTTTTGAAGTTCAAAATGGCGATATTATTAAGGCGGTTCAATAAAAATGCCAATCCTCAATTATTTAAAAGGTCAAAATTAAATTTAAGAATAAAAAATATGAATAAAAATCAAAAAATTATTATAGGAATTATAGTAATTATTGTCGTTGTATTTGGCTACTACGCTTACAAAAAATCGGCTACGCCGTCAGAAACAGTAAAAGAACCGATTAAAATTGGCGGTATTTTTGCTTTGACTGGTTTAGGGGCTTCTCAAGGCGAGCAAGAATTAAAAGGCGTACAATTAGCGGTAAAAGAAATTAATGAAACAGGGGGCATATTGGGCCGTCCAGTAGAATTGGTCGTAGGGGACGTTTCCTTGGATAAATTAAATGTTGCTGGGTCAGTGGCTCATAAGCTCGTTGATGTTGATAATGTTTTAGCAATTGTTGGAACAACATGGGACGAACCGGCTCAAGCAATTTTACCGATAATTGAAATGGCTAAAGTTCCTATGGTCGGCCAAAACCAAACAAGAATGCTTAAAAATGGCAACTCATTCAATTATTTTTTTTCAACTTGGTATAATAATGAAGTTGGCATAAGAGAAATTCTTTCTTACGCTCAAAAGAAAAGATTGAATAAGGTCGTGGTTATAAGGCCAATCGGCACGGGGTTTTACCAGTATGTGAGTGATAAAATTTCCAGCAACGCGAAAGATTTCGGTATAGAAATTATTAAGGATATTAATCTTAATAATCCAGTGGCTAGCGATTTTAGAACGGACTTGGCAAAAATTAAATCAAAAAAACCAGATGCGGTGATTATTGTTCTTAATGGTTTTACGGATTGCCCATTCTTAAAACAGGCAGGCGAGATTCTCGGGAAAGTTCCAATTCTTTCAACCGAGGGAGCAGGGGATAGCTATGCTCTTAGCCAATGTCCTAAATCTATGGAAAATTTATATTTTAGTTATCCAAAAGAAATAAATGGGTATACTTCATTTGCCGAGCGATACAATAAAACTTTCGGCGTTAATCCATCAACTCCATCTGTCGTGACTGCGTATGATGCGCTTAAAATAATTACTAAAGCAATAGAATTAACTAATGGTGAAGGCGGAGAGAAATTGCAAAAGGTTTTAGCGAAAACTAAAAATTATAAAGGTGTTTCTCTATCTGATATATCCTTTGATGATATGGGTTTTGTTGTGACCCCATCGGATGCATTTGAGATGAAGACTGTTAAAGACGGCGAATTTATAAAGGTACAATAATATGGAAAAAATAAATCCCTTGATAAGCCAAAAGTTTTTAGAGGCGATAAAAAATCAAAAAATTATTATTGGAGTAATAATTATTGCGGTTATTGTGGTTTTCATCGGTTGGCAAATGTATGAGGATAAGCAAGGCAATTCTGGCTCTATAAAAATAGGCGTTGCGATTGCCGGAACAGGAGAAGCCTCTGAGTGGGGACAGGGAGAATTTAGAGTAATACAAATGTATATTGATGATCTTAATGCGCGGGGTGGCGTAAATGGCAAACAAATAAACTTAGTTGTAGAGGATACAAAATCAACGGGGGTAGGCACAGTGGACGCCGTTATGAAGCTTATTAAAGTTGATAAGGTGCCGGTGATTATAGGGCCCACATGGGGAGATAGCTTCCAGGGCGGTTATCCAATAGCTGAAGACTCAAAAACAGTTCTTCTCACTCCCAGCGCGGCGCTTGAAACTGTTGAAGATAAAGAAAAATTTACCTATCTTTTTTCGACATGGTGGCCTCAATTAACCGAGGTGCAAGCTCTGCAAAATTTTATGCTTTCCCACGGGATAAAAAACATCTTTATAGTTAATGACCACGATGCGTTTAACACAAAAGTTTCTGATATTTTTGAAAATGCCGCAAAAGAGAAAAATTTGAATATTATAGGCAGAGAACAAATTCCTATAGGCCAAAATGATTTTAGAACTATAATTATCAAGGCGAAACAATTAAAACCAGACGCTATTTTCGTAGAAATGCAAAGTGTTTCGAATATAGGTCCTTTTATGAAACAGGCGAAAGAATTAGGGCTTTCAGCGAGAGTTTTTTCCACTTCTGCCGGCCAGAATGAAGACGCGGTTAAAAAATTTAAAGAGGCAATGGAAAGTTTTACTTATTCTTTTATAAAAACTCCATCTGGAGCAGTATATGATAATTTCGTTAAAGAATATCAAGCAAAATATAAACAACTTCCGTCTGGGCCATCAGTGCTAAATACATATAATGCTATTGTGGCTCTTACAGAAGTTTTAAAAAGTGGAGCGCAAACAGGAACTGAAATTAGAGACGCTCTCTATAAGGTTAAAGTTTCAGGGATAGGAGTTCCTGAAGTATCTTTTAATTCTCTGGGACAGATTAATGAAGCTGATTTTGAAATAAGAATGGTTCGTGATGGGCAGTTTATTACAGTAAACGATTAATGCGTAATGCGTAATCCGTAATTTATTCAATAATTAATTCAATGCCTGTCCTAGAAATCAAAAATTTACCCCGTATGACAACTGCGATATTAATTTTTGCTTAACTTATTTTTATGCTAAATCATTAAATTTTTATATTAAATTTATTTATGGAAAATCAAGCTACGAAAAATTATGTTAAGCCAATCGCAGTTGCTCTACGGGGTTTATCAAAACATTTTGACGGCGTTCGCGCGGTTGATGATTTGTCAATCGCCGTTGAAAAAGGGAAAATAACCGGCATTATCGGGCCGAACGGTTCGGGCAAATCAACCCTTATTAACCTTTTAAGCGGAATAATCCCAAGCGATGGGGGCGTTCTTATAATTAGCGGAGAAAAAATTAAAAAAATAAAACCATGGGAAATTGCGTTTTACGGCATAACAAGAATTTTTCAGGAAGTGCGGCTCTTCAATCAAATGACGGTTTTAGATAATATTTTGGTTGTGCTGACTTCAAGAGCGCCGTTAAAATCTTTATTTGAAAAACATAATCAGTTTTATTTGAACCGGGCGGAAGAATTATTGAAAAAAACGGATTTGTGGGAAAAAAGAAACGAGCTGGCAATTAATCTTTCTTACGGTCAAAGAAAACTTTTGGAAATCGCGAGAGCCTTGGCGAATTCAATGGTTGATGCCGACCCGGATATTTTTCTTTTTGACGAGCCGTTTGCCGGTCTTTTCCCGCATATGGTAAAAATAGTGGAAGAAATTTTAAGAGAACTGAAAAAACACGGCAAAACGGTCATTTTAATAGAGCACAATATGAATTTAATCAGGGAATTGTGCGATTATATTTTCGTTATGGACAGCGGAAAACTGCTGGCGGAAGGCGAGCCGGACAAAGTTTTAGCGGAAAAAGAAGTAATTGAGGCGTATTTAGGAGAATAATTGGTGAATTACAAATTGCTAATTGCGAATTACGGATTGCTAGTTAATTCGTAATACGAAATCTGTAATGATATAATTAAAAGGTCAATTTAATAAAATTATAAAATTATGGACAAACAAACAAAAATTATAATAGGAATAATAATTATCGCCGCAATCGCAGTAATCGGCTATACAGCCTATGAAAGTCAAAGCAAGCCGGTTTCCAGTGAACAGATAAAAATTGGTTTTATTGGACCGTTGAGCGGTGATGGTGTTATTTATGGCGAGACAGAAAAAGCTGGATTAGAAATTGCTTTAAAAGAAATTAATAATGCCGGAGGGGTAAGTGGAAGATTAATCAAAATAATTTACGAAGATAGCCAGCTCGATCCCGCGAAAGCAGTTAGCGCTGCTAAAAAATTAATAGAGGTTGATAAAGTCCTCGCTATTTTAGTTTGTTCGTCTGATGAGAGTTTTGCCATAAAACCTATAACTGAGGCCAATAAAATATTATTGCTTACTGGCGGAGCCTTTAATTCTCAGCTTTTCAAAGATGGAGAATATATTTTTGGTTTTTGGCCTACTAGTGAAAAAACAGCTGCGGATTTGACTAATTTTTTGGTCAAGAATTACAAAAGGGTGGCTATTATTTCCAATAATGTGGGAGATAATATTGAAATTTATGATTACTTTATAGACGATTTTCAGAAATTAGGAGGAAAAGTAGCAGCCGCAGAAAAGGCTGCTTGGGACGAGGTAGATTACAAAACTTATCTGACTAAAATTAAAGTCCAAAAACCAGAGGCTCTTTTTGTAAATGCTTATGGCGATTTTGCTGCTGTTTCCATTATTGAACAAGCGATAAAATTAGGAATGGAAGTACCAATCTATGGTAATTATGCTTTTTCAGGTGGTGCCCTCCGTGAGACTCTCAAAGAAAAAGCCGAGGGTTTAATTTTTGTTGATGCTCCTGGTTTAAATAATCCAGAAAATCCAAAAGGTTCAGCTTTTTTAGAAAAATTAGAAAAAACCTATCCGGGTTATGTTAGTGATTGGGAGGCAGCAACCAGGTATGACGCCTTATATCTTTTGGCTCAAGCTATAGAAAAAGTGGGTATTAATACAGAAGCAATTAGAAATTATCTCCACAATTTAGAAGGATTTAAAGGCGCATTAGGAATGTTTCATTTTGGTCCACACGGAGAATTTTTGGGAGTTAAAAATCAGTTCAAACAGATCAAAAACGGCCAGTTTGTGCCGTATAGTGAATAATCTAAGAAAATGGGAAAACAAACAAAAATAGTTATCGGCGTCATCATCGTGGTTTTGGTAATCGGCGGGATTTGGTACGGAGTGAATCAGAGGCCGGCGGAAATTACTTTTGGAGTTATCGCGGGGACAACGGGGCAATACGCGCCTGCGGGAGAAGCATATCTCCAAGGTTTAAAATTGGCGCAAGAAGAATGGAATAATGGGCATGCTCTAAAATTTAATATTATCGTAGAAGACGATGGCTTCGACGCCGTTAAAGGCCTTTCGGCGTATCAAAAATTGAAAAGTTTGAATAAAGTTGACGCCTACGCGATTGTTTCTTCTTTTACCATAGACGCCATTTATGATTTAATTCATAAAGAGGGGAAACCCGTTGCTTTGGGATTTGAACAAAGCAAGCCGGCGGAAAACGATAATATTTTTCAGGTTTTGCCCGCTGCTAAACCTATTCAATTCGCGCTTGGTAAAAAAATAAAAGAATTGGGTTATTCAAAACCGATTGCCGCAGTGAGCAATAATACCCCGGTTTATCAGAATTTTTACGACGGATTTAAAGACGGATTTGGGACGGATGTTAAAAAGTTTGACATAGGCAGCGATATTGGAGGAATCAGGTCGCAAGCGCTTGCTATTGTGGATGCGAAGCCCGATGTGGTGGCGTTTTTTATGGCGCCAAAAGACGGCGCGCTTTTAGTGGGGGAATTATTAAAATTAACCGCTTTAAAAGATAGGTCGTATTTTGTTTTTGACCAAAGTATACAATCAGGCTCGCGCGATTACCAAGAAATTCTCGGTTCGGATATGAGTAAAATAAATGAAAGTTTGGTCGCGATGTCAAAGAATGATTTTACGGCTGATTTTATAAATAGCTTCAAAACAAAATATAATGAAGACCCTCTTTTTGCTTCCGATATGGGATACAATTCTTTTATGTTGTTGGCTAATTCTTATAATAGTAATGCTGAAAAGTGGATAGGTAATATGAAAACAATAAAATTTGTCGGAGCCGATGGAGAGGTTTATTTTGACAATGTCGGCTTAAGAGTTCCTAATGTGTTTTTCGGAAAATTAATAGATGGCAAGGTGGTAATATAAATTATTTAAATATGAACAAAACAACAAAAATAATTATTGGAATAATTATTACGGTTTTGGCAGTCGGCGGAATTTGGTATGGAGTGAGCAGAAAACCGGCGGAAAAAGGGGCGATAAAAATCGGGGCAAGTTTGTCATTGACGGGAGATATGGCTCCTTATAGCGAAGAAATAAATAAGGGGATTATACTCGCCATAGAAGAAGCGAAGCAAAAAGGAATAAATGTTGAATATATCGCTGAAAATGACGAGTTTAAACCAGCTGAATTTGTAACCGTGGCTAACAAATTATTAGAAGTGGACAAGGTTAATGCCGTTTTGACGCCGTGGGCCACCGCAGTTAAACCAACAGCCGCAATTTTTAATCAGGCGAAAATTCCATTACTTGCAGTATGGGATAACACTAATTATATGAAAACTGCCGGCAAATATATTTTCACCATCGGCTTTTCCACTGAGGTAAACGGCAGGAAAATGGCAGATTATGCTTTTAATACCCTCAAGTTAAAACGAGTGGCTGTTATTCATCAATCTGAAGAGTGGTCGGAATTGATATCCCAATCGTTCATCGATAAATTCCAATTTCTAGGAGGAAAGATTGTTTATAATGAAGGAGTACATCTTGATGTTAGAGATTTTCGGACTCCTATCGCCAAGACGCAATACTTGAATGCCGAAGCAATTTACTTTCCATTAAATCCAAATGCAAATAGTATTTTTTTAATTCAAGCAAAACAGCTTAAATTTCAGGGAAGATTAATGACTGCCGATGGACTTACGCAAGATGAGATTAATACTGCTGGATTAACATCGGATGGAGTTTATTTTACCAATGTTTATACCGAAAATACAGAGGAACTTCTCCGGAAATATAAATCTAGATATGGGTTTGATTCACAAATACCCGCGGCAGTTTCTATGGGGTACGACGGGGCGAATGTTCTTTTGGAAGCTTATAAAATTGCATCGGCGAGAAACATCCCTCTTCGTGATGCATTAACGACGATTAAAATTCAAGGAACGGGTTCGTTCATCGATATGAATGGCGGTCAGTACTCTGATCGAGTAGAAAAAATTTACAGGGTTAATAATGGTAAAGCTGTCGAAGTTAAATAAATGCCAAACGAAATTTTACTTCAGCTTCAAGACATTTCCGTCCATTACGGCGGCGTAAAAGCGCTTGACGGCGTTAATGTTGCCATAGACGAGGGCGAAATTGTGGCTTTAATGGGGCCGAATGGCGCCGGCAAGTCTACTATTTTAAAGACTATTTTCGGTTTGGCGCCGATTGATTCGGGCAGTGTTTTGTTTTACGAAAAGCCGATAGCTCCGGTTTCTTGGAAAGTGGTTAAAATGGGAATTGCTTTTGTGCCGCAGGGAAGACGGGTGTTTTCCAATCTGACCATTGAAGAGAATTTGGAAATGGGCGGTTTCGCGATAGGCGATAAAAGCGAGTTAAAACGGCGGACGGAAGAAATATTTGATTTATTTCCGGATTTGAAACAGAAAAGAAAACAGAAAGCGAACACTTTATCCGGCGGCCAACAGCAAATGCTCGCGCTTGCCAGAGGATTGATGATTGAGCCGAAGGTTTTGCTTTTGGACGAGCCGACTCTTGGCCTCGCGCCGAAAGTCATAAAAGAAGTTTTTGAGAAAATCGTTGAAATAAATCAAAGGCGCAAAACCGCGATTATGATAGTTGAGCATAACATCAAAAGCGTTTTGAACGTCGCTCACCGCGCTTACATTTTGAACAAAGGTAAAATCGTTTTAAGCGGCGCCGTAAAAGATATTCAAAACAGCGAAACCCTTGAAAAGGTATTTATGGGCAAGTTTGAATAAACCCCCACACCAAATTTTGGTGTAGAGATAAAAATGGACTCTTAAATAAAAACGACATATAATAAAAATATGCCCAGTAGTGAAAACTCGACATAAGCTCGCTTTATTGGGCAAATTTTAGCAAATTATAAAGGTTATTGTGATTTGCGAAATAGATTAACTAAAGATTTTTCGGCTCGCTTTATATTTAAGCAGTCGAGTTTCTACTACTGGGTATGCCTTTTTTAAGAACGGAAAAAATTAAGCTTTCACCGATAAAACAAATGGAGCTTTTGGCTTCGCAAATTCCCGACGTAGTTTCTTTAGCGCAGGGCATTCCTTCTTTTGACACTCCTTTAATAATCAAAAAAGCTGCTATGAAAGCGTTGAACAGGGGAGCGGCGGCAAAATATTCCCTTACATATGGCTTGTCTGAGCTCCGCGAGGCGATTGAACAAAAATTGGCGGAAGAAAAAATGTATTATGATTTTGAAAAAGAAATTATCGCCACAGTCGGCTCAATTGAGGGAATCACCGCGAGCCTGATTTCAATAATTAATGAAAAAAAAGATGAAGTTGTTTTATTTTCTCCAAGCTATGCTTCATATCCCGAGGCGGTAAAAGTCGCGGGCGGAAAACCGGTCTTTTCAAGCTTGATTGAAAAAGACGGCTGGAAAATAGATTTTGATGATTTGGCGAAAAAAATAAACATTCGCACTGCCGCGATTTTGTTTTGCAATCCAAATAATCCCACAGGCACGATTTTCTCCAAGTAAGACTTGTTTAAGCTGGCGGAATTAGCCTGGAAAAAGAAGATTTTCGTGATTTGCGACGAGGTTTATAAGGATTTTATTTACAGCGATACTAACCTACAAATGCATCCGAATCTACAAATTGATTCGAATAATAAAGGCGACATTAGTAGCCATTCGGAGCATTCGGATAAATTCGCAGTTTCGAATCGGTTCTTTTCGTTGGCGCAGATTCCCGATTTGCGGAAGATGGTAATCAGAGTTTTCAGCATGTCAAAAATTTACGCGATGACGGGTTGGCGTATCGGTTTTGTCCATAGCGATGAGGAAAATATCTCGGAAATAGTTAAAGTTCATGATGCGCTGGTAACATGCGCGCCAACAGTTTCGCAATATGCCGCGATTGCCGCTTTGGATTTCGCCGATAAAGAAGCGAAAGAATTTTGCCGGCAATACCAGGAGCGCCGCGATTTAATTTGCGGTTATTTAGACGAATTACCTGAAGTTTTTTCTTATCAAAAGCCGAATAGCTCTTACTTTGTTTTTCCCAAGATTGCACGGACTTTCATGGAACGTACACGGACTAATACGGAAAAAAGTCAACATAAGTCTGTGTTAGGTCAGCGTAAGTCTGTGTCGTGGGATTTTGCTACCGATTTATTGAATAAGGCCCACGTGGCGGTTGTGCCCGGAATAGCTTTTGGCCCGTCGGGCGAAGGGCACATAAGGCTATCCTTTGGCAGGAACGAAAAGGACATACATGAAGCGATGAAAAGGATTAAAAATTATTTTAATGAATAATATTTTTAAATTCATAGTAAGGTTTTTTCTTAAGTGGTCTGTGAAGATTTACGTTTGGCGGATAAAACCGCACGCGATATTTATTGCCGGAACGGTTGGCAGGCACTGGATAAAAGAAAGCGTTGTTGAAGCGCTTAAAGAAAAGAATTTTCCGGTTCGGACGAACAAGAAAAATTTCAATGCCGAAATTGGGCTGCCGCTTTCAATTTTGGATTTGCCCTCGGGCGAAGGAAATTTTATTTCTTGGTTGAAAATAATTTATCGCGCCGTTCAAAAAGCTTTTAAGGCCAAGGCGCCGATGACGAAAGAATTTTTAGTTTTGGAAGCGGCCATAGACAGGCCGGACGGAATGAAATATTTACTGAGCGTCGTTAAGCCGAAGACGGTTATTCTTACGGGCATAACGATGATATACGCCGAAAATTTTGAAAATTTGGATGAAATTGCTTTGGAGTATAAAATTTTGCTAAAAAAATTGCCGTGGAATGGGCTGGCGATTTTAAATTTCGACGACGAACGGATAAAAAGTTTGGCAGAGTCTTCGGACAGGAGAATAATAAGCTACGGTTTTTCCAAGGATGTTGATTTTTCAATTGAACATTTTCAAAAGGTTTCCGACGGCCAAAAATTGGAAATAAAAATAAATCATTTGGCGAAAAAAGTTTCAGTCAAAATAGGCCGTTTCGGCAGACACCACATTTACGCGGCCTTGGTCAAGGAAATAATAAAAGAAAATTTTAAGATTTCAGCCATTGATTTCTTCAAGCAAATACGGGATTAAGGGGATTGCCCCGTAGTAGACCGGGCACGGCAACGCCTAGCCGCCCAGTAGTGAGAGCATAGCGCTCTACTACTGGGCGCTGTGCCCGGCTCACTACGGGGTTGACCCCCGGGTTTTTTAGGCTAAAATCATAGCTATGCCTAGTAGTGAAAACTCGACGTAAGCTCGCCTTGCAAAATAAGCTTTCTGAAATTATAAGGTCGTTATTATGATAAGAATATTTTAAATTAAATAAAGATTCTTAGGCTCGCTTTATTTTGCGCAGTCGAGTTTCTACTACTGGGTATGAC
>QYPD01000011.1 GCA_007279775.1 Spirochaetia bacterium
AAAAAACTTTAACATTTTACATTGTCATTTTCCATTTTGATATTTACATTTTAAACCAACATTATGAATATAATCGGCAACAGAAAAATATTTTTGTCCATCTCCGGCGTTTTGGTGCTGGCGAGCTTTTTGGCGATAGGCGTTTTCGGATTAAAGCCCGGAATCGATTTTTCGGGAGGCACGATGTGGCAAATTAAAACAGCGGCAAGCGACATGAAGCAAGTGACAAGCGACGAGCTTAAAAATTTTTTCCAAACCGATTTAAAAACAGAAGACATAGTTATTTTCCCGGCGGAAAATGGAGGTTTTATGGTCCGTTTGCCTCATATTTCAGAAGATGAGCACCAGCAATATTTTTCGGCGCTTAAAAATAAATTTGGCGATATGGAAGAGTTAAGTTTCCAGAATATCGGCCCGGCCATCGGGGAAGAATTGAAAACTGGCGCTTTTTGGGCGATAGCGATGGTTTTGTTGGGAATTTCTTTATATATCGCTTTCGCTTTCCGCAAGGTTTCTTATCCAATAAAATCTTGGAAATACGGCGTTATCACTTTGGTGACGCTTTTGCACGACATTATAATCCCGGCCGGACTTTTGGCGGTTTTGGGAAAATATTCGGGTATTGAAGTAGACACAAATTTTATGGTCGCGCTCTTGGTTATTATGGGCTTTTCGGTCCATGACACAATTGTCGTTTTTGACAGGATTCGCGAAAATCTTATGTTTCAGAAAGGGAAGTTTGATTTAGCCGAGATAATTAATAACAGCGTCAATCAGACATTCGTCCGTTCGGTCAACACTTCTTTGACTTTAGTCTTAACTCTTTTGACGATGTTCTTTTTCGGTCCGATAACTTTGAAGTATTTTATTTTAACAATTTTGGTTGGCGTGGTTATGGGAACTTATTCTTCGATTTTCGTCGCCAGCCCGTTGCTGCTTGTCTTCCGCTCAAAGGAAAACAGGTAAAAATAGTTGACAAATTTGTTAAAGCTTGGTATTCTGTGCGTATGTTAAGTTTGACAATAAACAATTTAATACGCGATTTAAAGCCGCGCCAGAAAGAAATTTTGGCGTGCCGTTTTGGCTTGGCCGGAGGAGAAAAAGAAACCTTGGCCGGCATAGGAGAACGGTACAATATAACTAGGGAAAGAGTCAGGCAGCTTGAAGAAAGTGCTTTGGGTTACATAAGAGAAAACTTGGAAAAAGAAAAATCGGTGAAAGATTTTCTTGAAAAGATTATGGGTCACCTTGACGGATTCGGCGGATTGCGCAAGGATGACCTTTTTGTTTCAGAAATAAAGTCGGCGCTTGACGACAAAAAACTTCACCATTGGCATTTGAGATTTTTTTCCGAAGTTTCGGGAGAATTTTTTTACAAGCCCGCGGACAGGGATTTCCACGGCTTTTGGTATTTTGACGAAAAAGACATAAACAAGGCGGATTCATTTTTTTCCGAACTTGAAAAAATGGTTGCGAATAAAAAAGCCGATTTATTGGAAAACAAGAATTTTAACGATTATCTTTTAAAGACGGCAAGAAATAAAAAAATTTCCGATACCGCCAGTTCAAACTATCTTTTAATTTCAAAAAAATTCGGCAAAAATCCCTACGGCGATTTCGGGTTAAACGAATGGGAAGAAATAAATCCCAAAACAATCAACAGCAAGGCTTATTTGGTTTTGAAAAAAAATGGCCAGCCGCTACATTTCAGCGAATTAGCGGATAAAATAAACGAGGTTGGCTTCGATGGCCGTTTGGCGCAAAAACAAACGGTGCATAACGAACTTATAAAAGACCCGCGTTTTGTTTTGGTTGGACGCGGCACTTACGCCCTATACGAAAAAAAAGGGAAATAAACGATACTTGTGGCGTTCGGCGGCGATTTAGGGTATAATTTATGCCATAATGGACGTCTTTTTAAAAATTTTTTCGGGCATTATCAATGGCGCTATCGCGGTCTTTAATTATTCCTGGTGGATTATTCTGCCGGTTTTTCTTTTTTTAATCGCTTGGGACCTTTGGATGGTTTATATTAGAACAAAATACGTTAAAAGCATTGAGCGCGCCATTTTTGAAATAAAAATTCCCAAAGAAATCCTTAAAACTCCGAAAGCGATGGAGGCCGTTTTCAACACTATGATAGGAATTTATTCTTTCGGCCTTTCTTCGGTTGAAACTTATTTAGCCGGCAAGGTTGAGCGTTGGGTATCTTTTGAAATAGTTGGGCATGCCGGCGGAGTGCGTTTTTATGTCCAAACGCCTTCCGAGTTCAAAAATTTAGTGGAATCGGCGATTTACGCTCAATATCCCGCCGCGGAAATCAACAAAGTTGAAGATTACGTTAATTCTTTGCCTCCGGTTTTGACCGATAAGACTTACGATCTTTGGGGGACGGAACTTATTTTGGTAAAAGAAAATTATCTTCCGATAAAAACTTACCAATTTTTTGAAGAAATTCAGGATGAAAAGCGCCTTGATCCGCTGGCAGCGATCATTGAAACGATGTCCAATTTAAAAAATGACGAATGGATAGGCATTCAGGTTTTAATCAGCCCGACCGGCGAGCTGAACGGAAATATGTGGCAAAAGGAAGGCTATGATAAAATAGAAGAGATGGCGGGAAGGAAAACCGCCAAAAATGGAAAAGACTCGGAGTTTATGGCGTGGGTGAGAAATGTGGCTATGGCGCCGGCGGAGTACCCCGTTTGGCCCGGGGAAAAAAAGCCGGAAGCGCCAACGCTTAGGTTTTTGCATCCGGCGGAACAAGATATGGTCAAGGGAATCGCCAATAAAATTTCAAAAATCGGATTTGAAACCATTGTCAGGTTTATTTACGTTGATAGCGCCAAAAGTTTCACTTCGGCCAACGTTTCCGCGACAATGGGCGCTTTTAACCAATTCCGGTCAAACGATATGAACGCTTTGAAACCGGATAAAAGAACGGTTACTCTTAGAAATACTTGGTTCGCGAAACTGGTTCCGATTTACAAAAAATTATTCATTTTCTCGCGCAAGCGAAGGCTGTTTGAAAGTTATCGGACAAGACGGTTTGGAAAACACAAAAGGGTTCGTCCGGAAAAATTTTCCGTTTTAAGTACCGAAGAATTGGCGACGATTTATCATTTTCCGGCAATTATGATAGAATCGCCCAATTTGATAAGATTAGGGGCAAAGAAGGGCGGCCCGCCGACGGAACTGCCGGTAGAATGAAATCAACTAATAACTAATCTCGTACTTAATATACTAATGGGAACAATGTTTATTGGTATATTAGTATAAAAATTAGTAATTGGTTGATAAATAATTTTTATGGACGACATAACTATTTTCGCAAAAACAAATTTTCGGAATCGTCAAACGCGGTTTGGAATAAAAAACGACGATCGTCGCCGGCATATGTATATAATCGGAAAAACCGGCATGGGTAAAACAAACTTGTTGGAAACGATGGTAGTTTCCGACATCCGCGCCGGTAAAGGCGTAGGTGTAGTTGATCCGCATGGCGAATTCGCCGAAAGAATACTCGATTTCGTTCCGGAAAATCGGCTTGACGACGTTATTTATTTCAATCCGGCCGACATCGATTGGCCGATCGCTTTCAACCCGCTTGAAAGAATAGACCTTGAGCACCGCCATCTGGTGGCTTCGGGCATTATGGGCGTTTTCAAAAAAATCTGGCCGGACGTTTGGTCCGCCCGCATGGAATACATTTTGAACAATTCGCTTTTGTCTTTATTGGAATATCCTTCCTCAACCCTTTTGGGAATAATGAGGATGTTCTCCGATAAAGAGTATCGCAGAAAAATAACGGAAAATTTAGAAGACCCAGTTATTAAAGCTTTTTGGCTAAACGAATTCGCCAAATATACCCAGCGGCTGGAAACGGAAGCGGTGGCGGCCATTCAAAACAAAGTCGGCCAATTCGTTTCAAATCCTTTAATAAGAAATATCATCGGCCAAAATCATTCGGCTTTTGACATGCGTAAGGTTATGGACGAAGGGAAGATTTTAATAATCAACCTCGCCAAGGGAAAAGTTGGCGAAGACAATTCTGCTCTTTTGGGCGCGCTGATGATTACCAAGCTTCAATTGGCGGCGATGAGTCGTGTTGATACCGAAGAAAAGAAACGCCGCGATTTTTATCTTTACGTCGATGAGTTCCAAAACTTTTCAACGGAATCTTTCGCCAATATTTTGTCCGAGGCGAGAAAATATCGCCTTGATTTGATTTTGGCGCACCAGTACATTGAGCAATTGGATGAAAAAGTGCAGGCGGCGATTTTCGGGAACGTCGGGACTCTCACTTGTTTTAGGGTCGGCGCCGAAGACGCGGAATTTTTGGAAAAAGAATTTCTACCTGAATTCAGCGCCACCGATTTGGTTAACTTGTCCAAATACGGCGTTTATTTAAAATTAATGATAGACGGCGTGGCCTCAAAGCCGTTTTCGGCCGAAACATTGGAGCCGCTCAAGCCTAACGCCGAATCTTTGAAAGATGTTATAGTAAAGAATTGCCGCCGTCGGTTCAGCACACCGAGAAAGGCGGTTGAGGAAAAAATCGCCTCGGAATGGCTGGGGAATAAAGAAACCGCGGAAGACAGAATTCAGCGCCGCGACGAGCAATCGCTCGGGAAAATGCTCGCTCCGCAAGAGCAACTAGAAAGAACGGAATTTCCGAAAAAAGAAAGAAAATCGGTTGATATCGGCGATTTGCGAAAAACATTAGAAGAGTCGTTAAAAGACATAGAAGAAGAAAAATAATTTTATGCCCAGTAACATTACTTCAATATTTCATTTTTATGAATAAAAATGAAAAAAAGATTAAAATTATTGGGTTAAAAATTAAATTAGACAATATTATTCTTAACTAATCGCGATTTATCGCAATTAAGTTGAAGTAATGTTACTGGGTATGCGTACTTTGGTCAGGGAAATTATAAATTTGGAAAATAAAAAAGTTGAATTGATGGGCTGGGTGGCGACTCGCAGAGACCACGGTAAGCTCATATTCATAGATTTGCGTGACAGAAGCGGAGTCATTCAGGCTGTTTTTTTACCCAAGCCCGAAGAGTTGCACGCTTTAGCCGATAAATTACGAAGCGAATGGGTGGTTAAATTGAAAGGTAAAGTGGCGAAGCGGCCGGAAAACATGGTGAACAAAGAAATAGAAACCGGCGAATTTGAAATTCAAGCGGAGGGATTAGAAATTATAAATGAGTCCGAGGCGCTTCCAATCGCGATAGACACGAATGGCTACGAGATTGGTGAAGATTCGCGTATGAAATACCGCTATCTAGATTTGCGCAGGGAAAGATTGAATAAAAACATCAAGATACGGGCGAAAATAGAGAAATTAATTCGCGATTTTCTTACGGAAAAAGAATTTGTGGAAATTGAAACTCCAATTCTCGGCAAATCCACTCCGGAAGGGGCGAGGGATTATTTGGTTCCTTCACGTTTGGAGCCTGGGCGGTTTTACGCTCTTCCGCAAGCTCCTCAGCAATACAAACAGCTTTTAATGGTTGCCGGCATTGAAAGATATTTTCAAATTGCCCGTTGTTTCAGGGATGAAGATACTAGGGGAGACAGGCAGCCGGAATTCACCCAATTAGATATGGAAATGAGCTTTGTTGAGCGGGAAGACGTGATGTGTTTAAACGAGGAGCTTTTGATAAAACTTGTTAAAGAATTGATGCCGGAGAAAAAAATACAGGAAATTCCGTTTCCGCGGTTAAGCTATAAAGACGCGATGGAAAAATATGACACAGACAGGCCGGATTTGAGAAAAGACAAAAACGATCCGAATCTTTTAGCTTTTTGCTGGGTTATAGATTTTCCGTTTTTTAAAAAAAGCGACGGCGGTTGGACTTTCACCCATAATCCATTTTCTGCGCCCAAACCGGAATATATAGAATTTCTTTTAAGGCAGGAATCCATTTCGGAAATACTTGCCGGCCAGTACGATATTATTTTAAACGGATTTGAAATCGGCGGCGGCAGTATCCGCAACCATAAGCCTGAAGCTTTGAAAGCGGTGTTTAAAATAATGGGATTCACGGACGAACGGGTTAAGGAAAATTTCGGGCATATGCTTGAAGCGTTTAAATACGGCGCGCCTCCGCACGGGGGAATCGCATGGGGCTTGGACAGACTGATTGCTTTGCTTCAAGACGAGCCGAACATTCGTGAAGTTATCGCGTTCCCGAAAACCGGCGATGGCGGGGACTTGATGATGGGCGCGCCATCAGATGTGGAATCAGAGCAGTTGAAAGAACTTCATATAAAAGTTGTTAATGATGAAAAAACAAAGAAATAGTGAAGTTGACCGGGCAGTAGAACTTCGGCAGTTTGCCGAAAGCAAATAAATTTATTTATTGCGCCGAAGTTTCACTGCCCGGTTGACAGCGCCCAACTTAAAGAATTAAACCCCGTAGTAGATCGAGCGCGTCAACGCAACCGCTTTCTCTGCTCTAGATTTTTTATTGATAAGATATTGTTTTTCAAAAATAGTGTGGTAAAATTGAAAGCGTTGTAGAAAGCGATGCGCTCGGCTCACTACGGGGTAAAATTGGAAATCAAAAAAAATAAAGAAAAATATGCTTAAAGACGAAAAAACATTGGTAGTTGTAAAGCCCGATGGCATACAAAGGAGCCTGATAGGCGAGATAGTGAAGCGTTACGAACGCAGCGGTTTAAAGCTGGTCGGTTTGAAAATGGTAGTGCCGACGGCGGATTTTGTCCGCCAGCATTATACGGTTGACCCTGAGTGGTTTGTGAAAACCGGAACAAAAACGATAGAATCTTACAAAAAAAAAGGTAAGACTCCGCTTTCGGAAGACCCACTTAAAATAACCGAAATTGTTTTAAAAAATTTAATTAAATTCATGACAGCCGGTCCTGTCGTGGCAATGGTTTGGCAAGGGATGCACGCGGTGGGCGTGGTAAGAAAAATCACCGGCGGCACCGAGCCACTCACTTCGGATGTGGGAACTATTCGTGGCGATTTAACTCTTGATTCTTATGAGGCTTCAGACACCGATGGAAGAGCTGTAAGAAATCTTATACATGCTTCGGGTTCGGCGGAAGAAGCCAGAAAAGAAATAGCCCTTTGGTTTAAGCCGGAAGAAATTTTGAATTATAAATTGGCAAATGACGCTATTTTATACGATGTCAATTTAGACAGCATCTTAGAATAAAAATGGAAAATAAACCCGACCCTCGTCTTCATATAATCGCCATTACCGGCATTATTGAAAAAGGCGGCAAGTATTTGATTCTTAAGCGTTCAGAAAGGGAAGTGGCTTACCCTGGTTTTTGGACAGTTCCCGGCGGAAAGCTTGTGAGACACGAATACGAAAGTTTGCCTAAGACTCAAAGCACCGACGGCTGGTATGAAATCGTTTCGGAAACTCTTAAAAAGGAAATCAGGGAAGAAGCCGGATTGGAAGTTAAAGATATAAAGTATCTTACCGATATGGCTTTTATTAGGCCCGATAATATTTCGGTTTTGGTGCTGTCTTATTATTGTTTTTACGAAAGCGGCGAGGTAAAATTTGGAAAAGACATAGTTGATTCGGCGTGGATTGCGCCGGAAGAGGGCAAAAACTATCAGATTATACCCGGAATTTTGGACGAAATCTTTGCGGTTGACAAAATTTTAAAGAATTGAAGTTTGGGGATAACCTTAAATTGACACCTATTTCGCTCTTGCTAAAATAATAGTGAGCCCTGTGAGGGATTCTCGGATCAAGTCATATTAAAGGGAGGACAAATTGTTTCGGTCTTTGGACCGCAAACTGAGTCCACCAATTTTGAGAATTAAGCCGGGATAATCGGCGAACAGGGCTTTTTAGTGCTAAGGATTTCTTTATTTAAGGCGAAAACGCCTTTTTTTGTTGATTGGAGAATTTTTATTTTGTCCGCCTTCGCCAAGGCTTCGGCGGGACGATGTCGGAGAGCCGAGAATCGAACTCGGACCGTATGCTCCCAAAGCATATATACTACCATTATACTACTCTCCGTTATGTATACTCCCCGACAAAATACTTTTCCCCAAAGCACGTATACTACCACTATACTACAGTCCGTTGAGTATTGAAATTAAAATTCTATCGAGTTGTAGCACTGGGTATAAAATTTAATTAAAAATATTAAATTGTTCGGCCTTTTTTGCGAAAATTATTGGAGGGGAGCCGGTTTTGGAATATTTTGGTTGTCTGGAGCGTAAAGAGCCGGGTCAATGGTTCTTTCAAAGCATGTTCTGCCTTTGCCGTGTTCCCAAAGATAGTTGTCGTTTTTCAAGGGGTATCTTCCGGTTCCGTTGTCTTTGGGGATTTCCGCGGAAAAGGTCGCGCAAAGCTCAAAGTCGAGATTACCGGTAATTTTGTATTCATAAAGAGCGCCGGTTTCCGGGTCGTTTGGCGCTTTGTAGCCCGAAATGGAATCGGCAAGGTCGTTAAGCGACGCCGGCAATTTTTCTTTTTTCTGCCAGTAATAAATAATTTGCGATTGGATTCCTTGCAAGTCGCTTTCCCTTTGCGAATCTATTTTTTGGTCGCGAGCCGCGAAAGGCGAACCGCTGATGAAAAAAGCTCCGGCAATGGTAAGAATCGCTAGCACGACGGCAATTATCCTTGCCGCCTTGGCATTTTTCGAGACTTCGGGAGAAGTCCGCTTTAAATCGGAGAAATAATACCAAAACACTCCTCCGGCGACAACGGCGACCGCTAAAACTTTAAGAATAAATCTTACGGAAAGTTCGCCGTCAAGGAAATAAAATACAAGCGTCGCGAAATCTATTATGCAGGTTATGGCGGCGATAAAAAGCGTTAAATACAAAAGCCATTTTCGCAACCGGCCTTCGCGCTTTTCCGGAATCGCCAAATAATCTTTTTCTCTGAGGCGCAATACGAAAATATGAGTTGGTAAAATGGCGATCAAAATCGCTACGGTCCAGCGCACCGTTGATTGGGAAAAAGAATAGGGGTTCGCCAGATCTTCAAAAAAATAATTTATGTACTGGAAAAGAAGGGTGACGATAAAGGAAGCGCTTAAATAAAGCGTTCCCACTACCCAAAGCTCAAGAAATACGTCTCGCGGGCCGTTAATTTTTGTTTGTGTTTGCGTTTGTACGTTTTCCATATAAACTATTATACCATATAAATTATACGAGTTAAATATCGTAAATGATATTATAACTTTTAATTGTTGACAAATGCTATTTAGTTTTGTTAATCTTAATAAGCTGTAACGCAGTCATTTTTTATTTTTGGCTGGGCGAAGCCAAACGAAATGTCCACGATTCAACAGTTGATAAAAAAAGGAAGAAAGAGAGTTATTAAAAAAACCAAGTCGCCGGCTTTGAGTTATTATTTTAATACCATTAAGAACAGACCGGTTTATTCCAATTCGCCGTTTAAGCGCGGAGTTTGTTTGAAAGTTTTTACGACCACTCCCAAAAAGCCGAACTCGGCTTTGCGTAAAGTGGCGAGGGTGCGTTTGACCAATGGAATGGAAGTTACGGCTTACATCCCGGGTATCGGCCACAATCTTCAGGAGCACTCAATAGTTGTTATCAGGGGCGGAAGGGTAAAAGATTTGCCGGGCGTTAAATATCATATTGTCCGTGGAGTTTTGGACACCACGGGCACCGAAGGCCGGAAACAAGAAAGAAGCAAATACGGAGTCAAAAAATCTAAGTAGCAATCCGAAATAACGAATTCATCCGAATCTACAAATAAATCCGAATAGCTATAAAATATTTTCGTAGCCGTTCGCAGATTCGCATGAATTTGTAGGTTGGGATTACATTATGAGAAAAAAACGAGTTTATAAAAAATTTCATCAGCCTGACGTTCAGTATAACGATTTAACCGTTACGCGGTTTATTAATTATTTAATGAGAGAAGGGAAAAAATCAACGGCGGAAAAAGTTTTTTACGACGCTTTTTCGGAAATAAAAAAGAAGACAAAAGAAGAGCCTTTTGAAGTTTTTAAAAAGGCGATTGAAAATGTTTCGCCGCTTTTGGAAGTGGCTTCTCGTCGGGTAGGAGGAGCGAATTATCAGGTGCCACGCGAAGTGCGGCCGGAAAGGAAATTCTTTTTGGCTTGCCGCTGGATAATAGAAGCGGCGCGTTCGGCAAAAGGAAGGCCGATGGCCCTTAAGCTTGCCGATGAAATAATCGCGGCTTCAAAGAACGATGGCACGGCAATAAAGAAAAAGCAAAACATTCATAAGATGGCGGAAGCCAACAGAGCGTTCGCGCATTTCGCAAGGTAAAATTATGCGTCAATATCCATTGGAAAAATATCGCGATATCGGCATCATCGCCCATATCGACGCCGGCAAGACAACCGTTTCAGAGCGGATTCTTTTTTATACCGGAATTTCGCACAGAATCGGCGAAGTTCATGAAGGTCAGGCGATTATGGATTGGATGGAGCAGGAAAAGGAAAGGGGAATCACCATCACCGCCGCGGCCACGACTTGTTTTTGGACCCCGACTTACCAATTAAAAGAAGCCAAAGACGATACGGAAAAACAAAAAATCCGCCAGTCGTATGAACACAGAATAAATATCATAGATACTCCCGGCCACATCGATTTCACCGTTGAGGTTCAGCGTTCTTTAAGGGTTTTGGATGGCGCGGTGGTTATTTTCGACGGCGTTGCCGGAGTCGAGCCGCAGTCAGAAACCGTTTGGCATCAAGCGGACAAATACAAAGTTCCACGCATTTGCTTTATCAATAAATTAGACCGTCTTGGCGCGAACTTCGAAAACTCCTTCCTTTCAATACAAGAGAAATTGAATCCGAACGCGGTGGTGGCGCAAATTCCGATTGGAGCGGAGTCAACTTTTGAAGGCGTCGTGGATTTACTCAAGATGAGAGCTTATTACTTTGAAGGCGAGCATGGAGAGAAAATTGTTGAAAAAGAAATACCCGATTCTTTGAAAGAAGAAGCTGAAAGGAAGCGAACAATTTTGGTTGAAAAAATAGCCGAGAGCGACGAAAAGTTAACGGAAAAATATCTTAATGGAAAAGAATTGAAAGAAGATGAACTCCGCGCCGCTTTGCGTAAAGCCACGATAAATAGCGAAATAATTCCGGTTTTTTGCGGTTCGGCTTTGAAAAACAAAGGCATTCAGCTTATGCTTGACGCGGTTTTGGAATATCTTCCTTCGCCGATAGACGTTGTTGAACTAAAGCCAATTACCGGAACAAACCCGAAAACAGAGGAAACGATTGTCCGCCAGCCTAGTGATAGTGAACCATTTACAGCCTTGGCTTTCAAAGTCGCCACCGACCCGTTCGTTGGCAATCTTACTTATTTCCGAGTTTACAGCGGCTCTTTGGAAAAAGGAACTTACATTTTAAATTCAAGCAACGGCAATTCTGAAAGAATCGGTAGAATCGTGCGTATGCACGCCAACCACAGGGAAGAAGTTGATAATATGTATGCCGGAGACTTGGGCGCTATCGTCGGTTTGAAAAATACTTCCACTGGAGACACTTTGTGCGATCCGAATAATTCAATAGTTCTCGAAAAAATTACCTTTCCGGAACCGGTTATTCACGTTAGAGTTGAACCTAAAACTAAAGCTGACCAGGAAAAAATGTCGTTCGCGATGCACCGCTTGGCAGAAGAAGACCCGACTTTTAGAATTTCGGGAGACCCCGATACCGGAGAAACGATTATTGCTGGAATGGGCGAGCTTCATTTGGAAATTATTGTTGA
>QYPD01000034.1 GCA_007279775.1 Spirochaetia bacterium
TATTAAAGAGGAAAACGTTAAAAAAGATATTTTTTTGGTAATCCCGTCAAATACTGTCGATGTAATTAATCAATTTTCATTCAATATGGCTGACTACAATGTTTATGTAGTTACGTTGGATGCACTTGAACCTATTATATTGAGTCTTAAGAAGATAGAGGAGTATGAGTTTGTCGAACAGTTTAGCCCTGATGAACGAGATAATATTTATAGAGTTATCGGGAAATTTGCCCATATAACAAAGCGAAGAATTCAAATAGATCAATTTTTCGGACACCAATTTCTTGATATCCTTTCAAAATGTGAAACCGATTTGCCCCGTGATGTGCTAGAAAAAGTCATTGAGTATGAGAGGTCTGAGAAATTAAATCCACCTCAGGAAAAACGGGCTAAATTAATTTCTAATATCGAGCTTGAAGTTGACAGCCGGAAACTTAAAAAGGAAGCTGAGGCCAAAGAGATTGTTTTTCCTACCTCAATACAGCAAGATATTAAAAGCTTACCATTGTATACCGGTGATGAATCAAGTGGTGGGTCTCGAAGGAAGAAAGCAAAGAAAAAAATTAAACGGTGAATGACATCGCAAGTCAAACATATCAGATAAAAAATTCTTTGACAGGTATTACGCTATAGCTGAATAATTGTCAAAAATTTGAGCTTATTGTTTTTTCGCTCTTTTTTTGTTAACATCTAAATAATGCATATTCACAAGAAAATCACTCTTAAAAACAATCTCCGTGTTATTTCCGTTCCGATGGCGGACGCTTTAACAACTACTGTTTTGATTTTGGTTGAAGCCGGCTCGGAATACGAAACCAGAAAAAACAACGGTATTTCACACTTTTTGGAACATATGTGCTTTAAGGGCACTGAAAAACGTCCCAGTAGCCTTGGCATTACTTCTGAATTGGACGCTATCGGCGCGGCTTATAATGCTTTTACTTCAAACCAATATACCGGCTATTACGCCAAAGCCCAGCCAAAACATTTTGATGAGATTTTGGACGTTGTTTCCGATATTTATCTCAATCCGGTTTTTGACCAAAGAGAAATTGAAAAAGAGCGGGGAGTCATAGTTGAAGAAATAAATATGCATGAGGATTTGCCGATGAGACGGGTGCAGGAATTTTTCACGAATTTGCTTTATGGCGACCAGCCGGCCGGATGGGACATCACGGGCAAAAAAGAAATAATCAGGAGAATAAGCAAGAATGACTTTATTGAATATCAGAAAAGCCATTATTTGGGGAAATCAACGATTGTCGTTGTTGCCGGAAATTTCAACGAAAAAGAAGCGGTTAAAAAAATAGAAAGCGCGTTTTCCGGAATAAGAACGGGTAAAAAAATCCAGAAGTTGAAAACGGTTGAAATCCAAAAATCTCCGCGGATTTTTTTGAAAACAAAAGAAACAGACCAGGCACATTTAGTTGTCGGCGTCCGCGCTTTTGACATTTTTGATAAAAGGAAATACGCGATTGATTTGCTCGCCGATATTTTGGGTGGGGGAATGAGTTCCAGATTATTCCAAAAAATACGCGAAGAAATGGGAGCGGCGTATTACTTGAGAGCCGAAGCGGATTTGTTAAGCGACCACGGATTTTTAACCGCTTCCGCCGGAGTGGACAATAACAAGGTTAATGAAGTGACGAAAGCGATTATTGAAGAATTTGAAAGATTGGCAAAGGAGCCGGTAAAAAAAGAAGAGCTTCAAAGAGTTAAAGACCGTTGCGTGGGCGGTTTGATAATGGGGCTTGAAACTTCGGACCAATTGGCGGGTTTTTACGGCGGGCAAGAAGTTATCACCGAAAAAATCGTTTCGCCCGAGGAAACAATAAAAAAAATTCAGGCGGTAAAAGTCGAAGAAATATCGGCCGTCGCGAAAGACATTTTCAAAAGTAATAAGTTAAATCTTGCCTTAATAGGGCCTTTCAAGGAAAAACCGCGATTTGAACAAATTTTGAAATTCCGCTAAAATAATAGTAATGAACAAATTCGAAATTTCATGGGCGAGTTTATGGAGAATATTTTTTATGGCCGCTTTGGTATCGGCTCTGTTTTTGGCGCGCGAAGCGTTAGTGGTGCTTTTTGTGGCGATTATAATTTCTTCGGCGCTTGACGGGATAGTCAGTTGGCTCCAACGTAAAAGAATTCCAAGAATTTTGGGGACTATTTTTATTTTTTTGGCGGCGCTGGTGGTTTTTGCTTTACTTCTGTACGCCATTGTGCCGACGATTATATACGAACTTCAAAATTTTTTGAAAAATGTTTCAAAAATAGAATTACCGGTTTTCGGGCAATTCGACATTTCTAAAATGATAGACGTGAATAAATATATTGACAGTTTGGGCAGTTTGGCAAATGTCGTTTTTAGCGGCGGCAGTTCGTTTGTGGGCTTCGCCGCCGCGGCTTTCGGAAATTTAACGATGGTTGTTATCATTTTCGTGATTTCTTTGTATTTGACCATAAACCAGTACGGCGTGGAAAATTTTTTAAGAGTTATTTTACCTATTACCCATGAAGAGCACATCATTAAAATTTATCTCAGAGTAAGAAAAAAATTAGGGCTTTGGTTTCAAGGCCAAATTGTTTTAATGCTTTTAATTGGAGCGATGACGTTTTTCGGGCTTTGGGCGCTGGGCGTGAAATACGCCTTACTTATTGCCATTTTGAGCGCAATTTTGGAGATATTGCCCCTTGTCGGACCGCTTTTGGCGGGCGCAATCGCTTTTCTGATGATTTTCCCCCAATCGTGGGTTTTGGCTTTTTATTCAATAATAATTTTTCTGGTTGTCCATCAGATTGAAAATCATATTTTAGTTCCTTTGGTTATGAAAAAAGCCGTTGGCGTGAGCCCGGTAGTCGTGATATTTTCTCTTTTGGCCGGTGCGCAAATCGCTGGATTCGTCGGGGCAATTCTTGCGGTGCCGGTGGCGGTTGTTTTCCAAGAAATAATTTTTGATTGGGAAAGAAGAAAGATGCGCGCCGGAAAATTAACGATGGATTAATGAATAAAACTTTCATTTCAACCGCGATAGATTACGTTAACGCTTTTCCCCATATCGGTCACGCTCTTGAAAAAATTTTCGCCGACGTTTTTGCGAGAAGGGAGCGTCTGCTCGGGAAAGAGGTGTTTTTTTTGAGTGGCACAGACGAAAATAGCCTGAAAAATGTCCGCGCCGCAGAAAAAGCGGGTGTTTCGGTGAGTGAATTTGTTAATAAAAACACTGAAAAATTCTTTGAGCTTAAAAAAGCTTTTAATTTGTCTTACGACGATTTCATAAAAACTACTGAAGAGCGCCATGTTTTGGGTGCTCAAAAGTTGTGGCACGCTTGCGAAAAAGATATTTTCAAAAAAATCTATTCCGGTCTTTACTGCGTCGCTTGCGAAACTTTTTATAAAGAAGACGAATTGAAAGATGACTGTTGTCCGATACATTTAACTAAGCCGGAGTTTGTAGAAGAAGAAAATTATTTCTTCCGGCTTTCAAAATATCAGGATTACTTGGAAGATCTAGTTGAAAAAGAAAAAATAAAAATTATTCCCCAAAGCCGCAAAAACGAAATTTTATCTTTCATCAATGGGGGTTTGGAAGATATTTGCGTTTCGCGTTCAAGCGAACGGGCGGGCGAATGGGGGATAGACGTCCCGGGCGACCCGAGCCAAAAAATATGGGTTTGGTTTGACGCGCTGGCGAATTATATTACCGCTTTGGATTTCGGAGAAAATGGTGATAAATTCCAAAATTGGTGGCAAAATAATGATAGGAAAATACACGTTGTCGGGAAAGACATATTGAAATTTCATGCGGTTTATTGGCCGGCAATGCTTTTTTCGGCCGGTTTGAATCCGCCCAACATTATTTTCGCCCACGGGTTTATTACCGTTGGCGGACAAAAAATATCTAAGTCTTTGGGAAACGTTATCGACCCGTTTGAATTGGCGGAAAAATATGGAGCCGACGGCGTACGCTATTTCTTTTTGGCGGAGTTCCCGATGGCCGAAGATGGAGATTTTACTTACGAGAAATTTGAACAGCGTTACAATTCCGATTTGGCAAATGGCGTGGGAAATCTTTTTGAAAGGGTTTTGACGATGGTTTTGAAATACGGGGTTGAAAATATAGAACCCGCCGGCGCCGATCAAGCAATTTTAGATTTATGCAGCCAAACGGAAAAATCTTATTCTGGAAAAATGGCGAATTTCCAATTCTATGACGCGTTGAAAGACGTTTTGTTATTCGTCGGCGCGATGGATAAATATATCAATAATAAAAAGCCCTGGAGTTTGTTGGACGATAAAAGCGACCAAACTAAAGAGATTCTAAGCGATTTAATGTTTAGCTTGGAAAAAATCATTTTTTGGCTTAAGCCGTTTATGCCGTCAAAGATGGGAAAAACGGAAAATTATCTTAAAAATCTCGGCGAGCAAAAAGAAAAGCTTAATTTATTCCCAAGAATACAGTAATGTTTATTGACACTCACGCTCATTTGAATTTGCGGGATTATAAGAATGATGCAGACAAAGTCATTAAAAGAGCTTTAGAAAATAACATTTGGATGATAAATGCCGGCGTTGATTTTGAAACTTCAGAAAAGGCCGTTGAGTTAGCTGAAAAATTTACCGGCGTTTACGCGGCGATCGGTCTTTATCCCGGTAACTTTGAAAATGGGTTTGACTACTTGGCCTATAAAGAATTGACGGTAAATCTGAAAGTCGTGGCAATCGGCGAAACCGGATTGGATTATTTCAGAATCAAGAATAACGATTCGGAAATTAAAAATAATCAAAAAGAAGTTTTTAAAAAGCAGATCGAGCTTGCGCTTGAGTTAAAAAAACCACTGATTATCCATTGCCGCGAAGCGCACGAAGATCTATTAAAAATTCTTAAATCTTACTTCTTAAATCTTAAATCTAAGCCCAACGGCGTTCTTCATAGTTTTTCTGGAGGATTGGGAGAAGCGGAAAAATACCGCGAAATGGGATTTAAAATCGCTTTTAACGGAATAATCACATTCAGCCGCGATTACGACGAGGTTGTTTCAAAAACGCCGCTTGAGGATATTTTAATTGAAA
>QYPD01000004.1 GCA_007279775.1 Spirochaetia bacterium
AATAAATCACAATCGAGTTGAATCACTGGGTATGGCTATAATAGTTGAAGAAGAAAAAAGAAGAACAAATTGGTTTTCGCTGATTCTGGTAATTTCGCTGGCGGGCATGCTTGTCGCTCTGATTTATTATTTGTTTTTTGCGCCGACACCTTTGATAGAAAAAGTCATTTCTCAAAATATGCAATCGCTTAAAGAACTTTCGGGAATAAAATTAAATGCCGAAAGCTTGGTTAATAATCCCAAATTTCAAATTCTCAAGCAGTATATCAATCCGATTGAAGGCGGGACGACGGGGAAAAGCGATTTGTTCGTGAAATAAAAATGGAAAATAAAATTTTAATTCAAGAATTCGTCAAAGACGGCCTTTTGGACGAGGAATCGTCGAAAAAAGTTCTCCAAGAAGCGTCGCTTTCCGGAAGAAAAGTGGACGAATTGATTTACGAACGGCGTTTGGCCGACGAGGATAAAACCAACGAAATCAAAAGCAGGCTTTTAAATGTTCCTTACAAAAAATTTAAAGTTGAAGAAGTTCCCGATGAAATTTTAAAACTTATTCCGGAAGAAACGGTAAGAAATTACAAAGTCGTTCCGATGAGCCGTTCGGCTGATGTTTTGGTAGTTGGGATGATCAACCCCGACGACGTGAAAGCGCAAGAAGCTTTGAAATTTATCGCAAAGCAGGCAAGGTTGAATTTGGGCATTTATCTGGCGAGTTATTCGGCCTGGGAACAAATGGCAAGGCGTTATTCGCCGTATAAAAGTGAAGTTGAAATGGCAGTAAGGTCTTTGAATTTGCGGCCGGATAAAGAACAAAATTCTTATCAAAAAGCGGTTGCCTTGGAGGGTGGCGCGATAGCTTCAGAAGAGGCGCCGATTATCAGAATTGTGGCGTCAACACTTAAAGAAGCGGTTTGGCAGAAAGTCTCAGATATTCATATAGAGCCTCAAAGGGACAGGTTGCGAATTAGGTTCCGGCTTGACGGCGTGCTTAGCGAAATTTCTTCGCTTCCAATAGAACTTCATCAGCCGATTCTCTCGCGCGTTAAAGTCCTTTCAAATTTAAAAATAGACGAAACTCGCGTTCCTCAAGACGGACGTTTTAGAACGGTTCTTTTCGGTCGCGACATTGACTTTCGCGTTTCGACTTTCCCGACTCCGATTGGCGAAAAAGTCGCCATTCGTGTTTTAGATCCGACTGTTGGCTTGAAAGGACTGGAAGAACTGGGGTTAGTTGACCAAAATTACCGGACAATCAGAGAAGGCGCGGAGAGGCCATACGGAATGATTTTGATTACCGGTCCGACCGGCTCCGGAAAAACCACTACGCTTTACGCGTTGATGCAGATTTTAAACAAAGAGGAGGTGAACGTTGTGAGTTTGGAAGATCCGGTGGAGTATTTTATGGACGGACTGAACCAATCGCAGGTTAAACCGGAAATTGGATATGATTTCGCTTCGGGTTTGCGGCAAATTTTGCGTCAAGACCCGGACGTTATTATGGTCGGCGAGGTCAGGGATAATGAAACCGCCGGCCTCGCGATTCATGCCGCTTTAACGGGGCATATCGTTCTTTCGACTCTTCACACCAATAACGCTTTGGGTGCGATACCGCGTTTAATAAACATGGGAGTGGAACCGTTTCTTTTGCCTGCCTCTTTGAATTTGGTAGTGGCTCAAAGATTGATTCCTCGGCTTTGCGGCGAGTGCCACAAGCCCGAGCCGGCTTCGGAAAAAATTCAGGAAATTATAAAAAAAGAAACGGAAAATATACCAAAAGATTTGATGAAAGATTTTAAGCAGCCCTATGAAATTTATCGTCCGGTTAGTTGTCCGGCTTGCAAGGGCAAAGGATTTATCGGGCGAATGGCGCTATTTGAAATTTTAAAAATGACCCCCGAGCTTCAAGACATAGTAAATAGCAATCCTACAGAGCGTAAAATTCTTGAAGAGGCGAAGCGTCAAGGAATGATAACTTTGCGTCAAGACGGAATTTTGAAAGCGCTTAAGGGATTGGTTTCTATGGAATCGGTTTTGAGAGAAACCACCGAGATGTAAATAAAAAATAATAGATAATAAATAAAAAAAACGAAAGTATTTATTATTTTTCATTTTTAGTTTATTATTTAAGCATATGGACTACAAACAAAAATTAAACGATTTATTATTGGCGACGGCGCGGCAAAACGCTTCCGACTTGCATTTGTCGGCAGGCAGGCATCCGACTTTAAGAATAGACGGAGTTTTAATTCCTTTACAGAAAGAGCCGTTGGTTACTTCCGAAGTGAGCGAGGGTTTGGTTTTTTCAATGCTCACGCCCGAACAAAAAGAAACTTTTTTGGTGGAAAAAGAAATAGATTTTTCATACAGTTTTGAAGATAAAGCCCGTTTCAGGATAAATATTTTTTATCAGCGCGGATATTTGGCGGCAGCTTTACGTCTTATCCCGGCGCAGATAAAAACGGTTGAAGAATTGAACTTGCCGCCCGTACTCCACGATTTTTGCAAATTATCGCAAGGTTTTGTTTTAATCGTCGGTCCGGCGGGACACGGAAAATCAACGACTTTGGCGGCGATGATAGACGAAATAAATCATTCCAGAACGGACCATATTATTACCATTGAAGATCCGATAGAATATATTTTTACCCAGGACAAGAGCATAGTTTCTCAAAGGGAGGTCAAGTCCGACACCTTAACTTTTCATAAAGGTTTGAAATCGCTTTTGCGTCAAGACCCCGACGTGATTATGATAGGTGAAATGCGCGATAAAGAATCAATGGCAACCGCGATGACGGCGGCTGAAACCGGACATCTTGTTTTCTCGACGCTTCACACGAACTCCGCTTCGCAGACGATAGACAGAATAATAGATAGTTTTCCGGTTGAACAGCAAGGGCAAATTTCTTCGCAATTGGCCGCGACTTTGGTCGGAATAGTTTCGGAAAGATTGATTCCGCGAATTGACGGAGGCAGAGTTCCGGCGTGCGAAATAATGCTTACCAACCCGGCTGTCCGCAATCTTATCCGTGAAAGGAAATCGTATCAAATAGATTTAGTTATTGAGACTTCGGTTCAGGAAGGAATGCTGACGTTGAACCGTTCATTGGTTTCCTTATTGAATAAAAAAGAAATTTCTTTGGAAAACGCGGAATTGTATTCTTTAAGCCCGAGCGAATTAAGAATACTATTGGAACGCAGTTAAGTTAAAATTGAAGAATTGAAATATTGAAAGATTAAAAAATAAAAAATAATCCTTCAATTTTTCAATTAGCAATCTTTCAATGAAATTTAAATATAACGCCAGAACTCAACAAGGAGAATTGCAAACTGGTTTTGTGGACTCCGCCAATCGTGAATCAGCGGCGAATATTTTGGCTTCCCACGATCTTTTTATCTTAAGTTTGGAAAGCGTGGAAAAACGCTATTGGTACGATTTTTTTCTGAATTTTTTTAACAAAGTAAAATTTGTTGATTTGATGGTTTTCACGCGCCAGTTCGCCACTCTAATGGAGGCGAAAGTTCCTTTAAATACGGTTTTAAAAACTCTTTACAAGCAGACGACCAGTCAAATTTTAAAAGAAGCGGTTTTTCGGATTTCTTCCGATATCGGCGCCGGGCTTTCTTTGTCGCAGGCAATGGAACGCCAGGGTGAAATTTTTTCGGAGTTTTATTTGAATATGATTCGTTCGGCCGAAATTACCGGTCGTTTGGAAGAAGCGGCTAAATTTTTGGCGGATTATTTGGAAAAAGAATTGACGTGGAGAAATAAAATCCGCAACGCGATGATTTATCCCTCAATAGTGATAATTATGTTTTTAGTGGTCGCGGGAATAATGCTTGTCGTCGTTTTTCCGCAGATAGCGCCGATTTTTGAAGAATCCGGAACAGATTTGCCCGTATTGACCAAAGTTTTCCTGTTCGTGGGAAAATTCACGCTTCAGTGGTGGTGGGCGATTATTCTGACGCTTCTCGCGCTCGTTTTCGTTATTGTGGATTATTTCAGGTCGCCGGAAGGCAAAGTTGTTTTTGACGAAATAAGCGTTAAAATTCCGGTTTTGGGAGACCTTTTCAGAAAAATTTATGTGAGCCGTTTCGCCGAATCAACAAATATTTTAATCAAAGGAGGCATTCCCATAACACAGGCGCTTGGGATTTCCGCCGATACCATGGGAAGCGCCGTTTACAAAGATATTTTGATTGAAATTGCCGATGGGGTGAGAGGCGGTGAGTTGTTGTCCGACCTTTTGGCGAAAAACGAATATTATTTTCCGATTTTAGTAAGCCAAATGGTGGCAATCGGCGAGGGAACGGGCCGGCTTGATATTATTTTGTCGAAGGTATCAGATTTTTACACGCGCGAAGTCAATGATGTACTGGACAATTTAGTGGAGCTTATCCAGCCGGCTTTAATAGCGGTAATGGGCGTTTTGATAGGATTGTTGTTTGCTTCAATCTTGATTCCGATATATAATTTAGCTCAAGCATTCTAAGTCGGTCGAAGTTCAAAAATTATTTAAATAATGAAAAAAAATAAAGGTTTTACGTTGATTGAAATTTTAATCGTCGTCGCCATAATCGGACTCTTGTCTTCGGTTGTTTTGGTTGGTTTAGGTTCTTTCAGGGCGAGGGGGCGCGATGCCCGCAGAGTCGCCGATTTGAGGGAAGTTCAAAACTCAATGGAACTCTACTATTTCAAGAATAACAACTATCCGGCTGCCAGTACTTGGAACGATCTAAAAGTTGCTTTGACAGGAGCCGGCATCGGAGTTTCAATTATACCCACAGATCCGCTTAGCGGTTCGGGGGAAACTTATTATTACGGCGTTTCTACCGATAAGCAAAGCTACGTTTTGGGCGCCACGCTTGAAGATGCGAATAACTCTTCTTTAAAAGACGACACCGACGTTTCAGTTTACGGAGTCAATTGCGCCGATCCGGTTTATTGCGTTCAGTTTTAGCTCTTGAGCATCTATTTTGGTTATGAATTATTTATTATATTTTTTTCTTTTTATTTTCGGCTTAATAGTTGGAAGTTTTTTAAACGTTGTTATTTCCCGTTATCAGCCGGGGAAAAGAGTGCTCGATTCCAAGGTAATCGGCGGGCCGGGCAATTGGAAAACGCGTTCGCGCTGTATGTCGTGCGAGAAGCAATTGGCTTGGCATGAGCTTTTGCCGCTCGCAAGCTTTTTGATTCAAAAAGGCAAATGCCGTGGCTGCGGAGCAAGAATATCTTTTCAATATTTTTTGGTTGAGTTGTTGTCGGGGGCGGTTTTCGTTTTCGTGCCGATGTTTTGGGCGATTTCCCTTCCGCTGCTGTCTCTTCCGGAATATATCTCAATATTTTTAATTCTTTCTTTTGTTTGGATATTGGTTTTTTTGACGCTTATCGTTTTGTCCGCGATAGATTTCAGGCATTTTATTATTCCGGATTCGATGAATTTGTTTTTGGCGGTTTTAGGAGCGATTTTACTGGCGGTGAATAATCATTACAAAAGATTCAGTCCTACCGGCGGGTCGTTTTTTGGCTATTACGCCGATCTTTTCGGGCTAAGGGAAAATATTTGGGTGAATTATTTTTTTGCTACGGCGATAGTAATGATTTTTTTCGCTTTGGTAATCATTATTACCAAGGGAAAGGGAATGGGCTGGGGCGATTTCAAGCTTGCCGGCGCCTTGGGCCTTATTTTGGGCTGGCCGGATATTTTGGGCGCGGTTTTTTTAGCTTTTGTAATCGGTTCGGCCCTTAGCTTGGTTTTTATGGCTTTCAATAAGAAAAAAATGAAAGACATTATTCCTTTCGGCCCGTTTTTGGCGTTTGGCGCTTCTTTGGTGTTTTTCTTCGGGCGCCAATTAATGGATTTATATTTTAAATTGTTTGGATTGTGAAAATAGAATTTAGGATTTAGAATATAGAATTTAGGAAATTCGTTTTAATTGTTCCTACATCCTACATCCTACATTCTAAATTCTAATAATAAATGAAAATCCTAAATCCTAAATCCTACATTCTAAATTTCAACTCTAAAGCTTTTACAATGATAGAGATGTTGGTGATTTTGGGTATTTTAACGGTAATTTCCGGCACTTTGATCGCCAACATTCATATCGGCGAACGCCAAATAGTTCTTTTTAGAGAACAAGCCAAAGTTGTCAGCGCTCTTTCTAAGGCTAAATCTTCGAGCGTTTCAATTTTTGGCGGAGCTGGCGTTCCTTGCGGTTTCGGTGTTCATTTTGAAGCGCCAAGAACCTTTATTATTTTTAAAGATTTGGCCGTTAATTGCCAGACCGCAGACAGAAAATATTCGGGAGAAACGGAAATTTATGAATCTTTTCAGCTTGATTCAGGGGTGGCGTTTGACAATTTAAGCTTGTCGGATATTGTTTTCATTCCGCCCAATCCATTGGTAATTATCACGCCCTCTCAAGACCAAGCAACCATAATTATTAAAATCGTCGGCGGAGAAAGCTCGGCGACGGTTAAAATAAACAGCGGGGGACAAATCAGCACATAATGAACACAATGTTAAAAATTAAAAATAACGACAGCGGTCAGCTTTTGATTGAATCAATGATTGGCATTGGCATTGTTGTGGTCGGCCTTTTGGGAGTTGTGGGGCTTCTTTCGCGGTCGGCCAGCCTTAATAGGGTGGTCAGCCAGCAATTGATAGCCAATTATTTGGCGTCCGAAGGCATTGAAATAACAAAAAACATTATTGATGCTAATATTATTAAAAAAGATCCGTGGAATCAGGGATTTTCAAACGGCAATTTTGAGGCGGATTACACAAGTTTAATTTTACAGTTTAATCAAGACCGTTTTTTATCGGTTGATTCAACTAACGGTTTTTACGGTTATCAAAGCGGCGCCCCCACGCTTTTTAAAAGAACTATTAATATTAAACTCGTTAGTTCGGAAGAAATAAAAGTTAATTCAATCGTTAGATGGAACACTCGCGGCGGCGGGCAATTTGAAGTTAATTTAGAAGACCATTTTTTTAATTGGAGACCATAATGAAAAATAAAAATTTAAATCCGCTCCGGGCGGAAAAAATTAATAATGGGTTTACGATGATAGAACTGTTGGTCGCGATGGGTTTATTTGTAATTTTAATGGGAATTGCGACTGGCGGTTTTATCAGAACGCTCCGGACCCAAAAAGCGGTTGTAGCGTTGATGGCCGCCAATGACAATGCCAGTTTAACCTTGGAACAGATGACCCGGGAAATAAGAACGGGATACCATTTTATTAAGCTCTCCGAGACGGAATTTCAATTTGTTAACGCCGATAACGTTATAGTTTTTTACCGGTTTAACGAGGAAGCCATTGAAAGGGGAACGTCGGATGCTCTTCTCTTAAAAACTTATAAAAAAATCACCGCGGACAACATTAGAATCAATAGATTTAAAATTAATTTGCTCGGAGACAGATTCGGCGACGGTTATTCGCCTCGAATTACCATTAACATTTCCGTTACCGGCGTAAATAATTATCTCGGCGCTTCCACGGATATTCAAACAACAATTAGTTCAAGAGTATTGGACAGTTAGTTTAATGTGGTTTAATTAGGAATACCAAATAATACAATAATGAATTTCAAATTTCAAATTTCAAATCTCAAATCTCAGAACTCATTTCTCAGAGCTACTCGCGGGCAGGCGATGCTGCTTACGGTTTTGGTTTTAGGCGCGAGCATTTTGGGAGTTTCAACGATTGCCGGTTATTTGACTCTTTTAAAAATACGAGCGGCTTCGGATACCGCCAATTCCACGAAAGCCATTTTCGCCGCCGATACCGGCATAGAATGGGAATTATACAAGCAATTCAAGGG
>QYPD01000040.1 GCA_007279775.1 Spirochaetia bacterium
AAACAAAAGACATAACAGAAAAATCTTTTCGCAGTGAGTATCGCGGAAAGCGTCTTAAATTGAGCGAGCGAGTAGCCGATTTACGGGGCGACCCCGAGCGAAGGCGAACAGGGTCGCAAATCGGCGTATATGAGCGAGCTTTCAATTTGACGCTTGGAGCGCCTACGAACGAGGAAAGATTTTTCTGCAAACCTATTCAATGCTTTTATCTTTTCTGAAGTAAAGACATGCCAAGATGGCGATAATTCCGGCTCCAACAAAAATCGCCGCTATCAGTTCCAGATAAGATTTTATCGTTGATATGGCGTAGCCGAAATAAAAACCGATTAAAATTAAAATGAATGATTTTGGCACCGTGCCCAAAAAATTAAACCAAATGAATTTTAAAATCGGAACTTTGGCGATCCCGGCCGCGATAAGAAACGTCCCGCCTATTCCGTGCAATACCTTACCCAAAAGAAGGGTTTTGCCGGTGTTTCTTTCAAAATGGCCCTCAATTTTTTTAAGTCGTTCGCTGTTAACGCCTAAATAATAGCCCCACTTGATTATTAATTTTTCTCTTCCCCAGCGGCCGATGGCGTAAGCTAAAATGTCTCCAACAAGGTCGCCGGAAACAATAATCGAAAAGGCGATATACGGGTCAAGATAATTCGTTGCCGCCAAAAAACCGGCGATAACGGTTGCTATAGGCCCTTCAATAACAGCTACCGGAAAAAGAATGAAATATTTGTATTGAATCAGAAGTGTCGTTATTTGCGCGAGCGGAAAAAACATATGAGATTATTATAAAACTTTTACGCAAAATATGATAGCGCCGGTTACCGGAGATTAAAATTTAATTAAAAAAACGCTCAGCGTTACAAATTATTGCCAGGCGTTTTTTTATTGGTTGCTATTGGGTTTGTGGAATTGCTTGACTGCTGGTTGAATTATCCCAGCATCCGTTTCTGTATTGTTGTTTGACAAAGTCGCTGTTGAAATTATTTCCTCTCCGGCCCATCATTGAATACCCTCGGCCGTAAAAGCCTCCGTAATTATTTTTGATTTCGCCGATTTTCACGCCTAAGCCGAAAATCAATAATAAAATAATAGCGACAATAATCAACTTGATAACTTTGTAAGCCATGAAATGATTTTTGCCGCAATATTCGCAATTTTTCCAATCACACACCTTCCAAAAAGACCTCCCTGAATTTTCCTTGATTTTTTCAGGCTCTTTTTCTTCCATTTTTTCCATAGTATTTAAGGTTATATATGACGACCTTTAAAAGTACTACAAATTAAACATCTGAAAAATTTCAACGCATTGAATTTTTAAATTTGTTGTGTTATGTTTATTGAAAGCCCACAAGGGCCTTTTTAGTGTATGCCCAGTAACTCAACTCGATAGATTTAATCATGATTTATTAAGTTAGCTTCTGGGTAAATATAGGAATAATATAAATAAATTGAATTTCGCTCGATGGTGGTTGATTAAACTAATAAATCACAATCGAGTTGAGTTAACTGGGTATGAACATAAGAAACATAGCCATTATCGCGCACGTTGACCACGGCAAAACCACTTTGGTGGACGCTCTTTTGAAGCAGTCTGAAAATTTCAAGATGAAAACAGATGCTCCGAAAGACCTTATTATGGATTCAAACGAACTTGAAAGGGAAAGGGGAATTACCATTTTTTCCAAAAACGCCTCAATTAAATACCGCGATATAAAAATAAACATCGTTGACACTCCGGGCCACGCCGATTTCGGAGGAGAAGTTGAACGCATCATGCGCATGGTTGACGGCGTGCTTTTGCTTGTTGACGCCAAAGAAGGCCCGATGCCTCAGACAAAATTCGTTTTAAGAAAGGCCATTCAGGCGGGGCACAAAATAATCGTGGTAATAAATAAAATAGACAAGCCGAACGCCAGGCCGAAATGGGTTCTAAGTGCCACTTATGATTTGTTTTTTGAACTCGGCGCTAGCGAATCGCAAATTGAATTTCCGGTGATTTACGCCTCGGCGATTTCGGGCAAAGCCGGATACGAGCCGAAACTTGAAAAAATGGAAAATGTGGAATCTATTTTTGAGACTATTATAAAATATATTCCCGAACCGGTTATCGATGAATCAAAACCACTGCAAATGCTGACGGTCAATTTAGCGTACGACAATTACAAGGGTAAAATCGCGGTGGGCCGGCTTTATTCGGGAGTTTTAAAAAAAGGAGAGATGGTCGCCCATATCAATCGCAATGGCGGAATAAAGCAGCTTAAATTGAGTTCGGTTATGCTTTTCGACGGTTTAAGCAGAGTTGACGTTGAAGAAGCGAATGCCGGGGACATCGTTGCCGTGGCGGGAATTCCCGACATTTCAATCGGCGAAACAATCGCCGACCCGAAAAATCCGATCGCTTTACCAACAATCCAAATAGACGAACCAACTATCAAAATGACTTTTGGCGTGAATACCTCGCCGTTTAAAGGCAAAGAAGGCGAATACACCACTTCGCGGAATTTAAAAGACCGGCTTGAACGCGAGCTTGAAACAGACGTTGCGCTTGCCGTTGCTCCGGGCGAGACAACGGACCGCTGGATTGTTTCCGGAAGGGGAGAATTACATTTGGCTATTTTGGTTGAAAAGATGCGCAGGGAGGGTTTTGAACTTGAAGTTTCCAAGCCCCAGGTTATTTTCAAAGAAGTTGATGGCCCGCCTTCGCCTGACGGCTCCGGACGGGTAAAAAAGAAAATGGAACCTATGGAACTTGTTTCAATTGAAACGCCCGAAGCTTATTCCGGAACTATAATTGAAATGATGGGCAAGCGTTCTGGCGTGATGAAAGACATGCGAGTGGACCAAGGAATCGTTTACATGGACTTTACTATACCGACACGGGGCTTAATCGGTTCGCGCGGAGAATTTTTAACCAACACCAAAGGCATGGGAATAATGAACAGCATATTTTTAGGCTATGAAGAATATAAAGGTGAAATCTGGCCCGAGACTCGCGGCTCAATAGTTGCCACCGAAACCGGAGTTTCAAACAATTTCGGGCTTGTGGCAGCGCAGGGCAGGGGAAAGCTTTTTATTAGCGCCGGTGTTCCGACTTACGAAGGAATGGTTGTCGGCCAAAACGCAAAGTCCGGTGACGTTCCGGTGAATGTTTGTAAGACAAAAGAGCTTACAAACTTCAGGTCAAAGAACGAAGGGCTTCAAGAACAGCTTGAGGTGCCTATTACTCTTACTCTTGAAGACGCCTTAAGTTATATCGGCGACGATGAAATGGTGGAAATTACTCCCAAGAGCGTCCGCATCCGAAAAATACTTTTAACCGACATTGAAAGAAAAAGAGTTAGGCGCGCGGAAAATAATTGACGGACGAAATATAGTTTACAATTATATCCCCGTTTGTGTAGAATATACTTTATGAATAAAAATTTAACTATTTTATTAATTGCCGCAATAATTATTACCGCTCTGGTTGGCATTCACTTTTCTTCGGGAAATAAAAACCAGAAATTGGAAGCAAATTTAAATAATAATATTAACGGTCAAAATCAAATGGAAAATAAAACTTTGGAAAATGGTTTACAAATAACAGACGAAATTGTCGGAACGGGCGCGGAAGCGACTGCGGGAAGCACCGTTAGCGTTAATTATGTTGGCACGCTGGAGAATGGCAAAAAATTTGACAGTTCCTACGATAGAAATCAGCCGTTCTCTTTTGTTTTGGGAGCGGGGCAAGTGATTAAGGGTTGGGATGAGGGAGTCGCCGGAATGAAAATTGGCGGCAAAAGAAAACTCATTATTCCGCCGGCGCTCGCTTATGGCAATCAAGATATGGGTAATGGCTTAATCCCGGCAAATTCAACTTTAGTTTTTGAAGTTGAACTTTTAGGCGTTCAATCACAATAATAAATTTTATTTCCTATGAATAAATCTTCCGGTTTTTACAATCTTGGCATTGCTCCGAGTATATTGGAAATACTTGATAGGTTTAATTTTAAAGTTCCCACTCCAATTCAAGAAAAATCCATTCCATTGGCAATAGAGGGAAAAGATATGATAGGCGTTGCTCAAACAGGTACGGGCAAAACGCTTGCCTTTGCGATTCCGATGATTCAAGCCGCGCTTCGCGATAAAAAGGGGCTTGTGGTGTTGCCGACAAGAGAACTTGCTTCTCAAGTAGACGAAGTTTTCAATAAAATCGGAGCATCTCTCGGCGTAAGAACAGCCGTTCTTATCGGAGGCGAACCAATTCGCCATCAAATTCAGGCTATTCGCAGAAATCCGCAAATTATAATTGGCACTCCGGGAAGGATTATTGACCATTTGGAACAAAAAACTATTTCGCTTAAATCGGTTGGCGTACTCACGCTTGACGAAGCGGACAGAATGCTTGATATGGGTTTTGCCCCGCAATTAAAATTAATACTTCAAGCGGTGCCTCGTGAAAGGCAAACGCTACTTTTTTCGGCAACTATGCCAAAAGATATTATCGCCATCGCGCAGGCGAATATGAAACTTCCATTACGCGTTGAAATCGCTCCTTCCGGTACCACCGTGGCAAAAGTTACTCAAGAACTTTTTTTTGTGGAGAAAAACGACAAGCCTAGGCTTTTGGAAAAGCTTTTATACGAGTATCGCGGCTCCGCTTTGATATTTATAAAGACAAAATTCGGAGCGCGTAAAATCACGTTAAATATCCGTTCAATGGGGCACACTGTTACCGAGCTTCATTCAAATCGTTCTCTTAAACAGCGTCAAGAAGCGCTTGAAGGATTCAGGAACGGCAAATACCGCGTTCTTGTAGCAACGGATATCGCCGCGCGGGGAATAGATGTGAAAGGAATTGAACTTGTTTTAAATTACGACCTTCCTCAAAGCTCGGAAGATTATGTTCATCGCATTGGCAGAACAGCGCGCATAGGCGCTGCTGGGCACGCGATTTCTTTCGCCACGCCAGACCAACGCGGCAAGGTGAAGGGGATAGAGCGGCTTATCCGGGCGGCATTGCCCCTTTCAAAACTTCCCGAGCTTCCTCCATTCAGAAAAAGCGATTTAATACGCGAAAAAACAGAGCCTCGTTTTGGCAGGAACAATTTTGGCAGGAATAAAAATTTTACCGAACATAAAAAGTTCAGCCATTATAGAGGAAGGAGATAACTATTTTTCCGATTTTATCTTATTTAAAATCTCTTTTACTTTATTAATGCTTTCGTCGTCCAAAATTGAGATGGCTATAGCTTTTGGATTTATTCCTTTTAAAACCGCAAGTTTAGTTTTTAACTCTTTTTGTTCAAGCTGGTCGCTTTTGGTTAAAAATAAATATTCTTGTTTTTTAAGAAGCTCGCTATTATATAAGCCAAGCTCTTTTTTTATGGTTTTGTAATCTTTGCGCGGGTCAAGGGAATCGGCGGAAACAAAATGAAAAATTATCTTCGTCCGTTCAATATGGCGTAGAAATTTTATGCCCAAGCCCTTTCCTTGCGAAGAGCCTTCAATGAGTCCGGGGATATCCGCCAAAACTAATTCATAATAAACGCCGAGGTTTGGTTCAAGAGTAGTAAAGGCGTAATTTGCCACTTTGCTTTTTGCATTTGTGAGTACATTTAATAGGCTGGATTTTCCAACATTTGGAAGTCCGACAAAGCCGATATCGGCGATAAGTTTTAACTCCAGCCTGAAATCAAATTCTTCGCCGGGAAGGCCGGGCTGAAATTGTTTAGGGCTTGTGTTGCGAGAAGAACGGAAATGGAAATTTCCTTTGCCTCCGTTTCCGCCTTTTGCCAAAAGCGTGCGTTCACCGATTTTTATCAATTCAATTTCACTTCCATTGGTTAAATTGTGAATCAGCGTACCGACGGGAACTTTTAAAATTAAATCTTCACCATCTTGTCCGTCTCTGAATTGGCTTCTGCCTTCTTCTCCATTTTCGGCGGAAAGGATTTTTTTAAACCTAAATTGATTAAGGGCGCTTAAGTCGGATATCGCTTCGGCGTACACGCTTCCGCCTTTTCCGCCGGTCGCTCCGGTCGGGCCCAAACTCATTAAATTTTTATTAAAAGCAACGGCGCCTTTTCCGCCATTTCCCGAAAAAACTTTTATTTTTACGTCATCAATAAGCATGGTATTATTTAAGCATATTATAGGCTTTTTGGCTAAGTTATAATTAAGAAAATAAAAGGCCAATTCGCTCTGGGTAGAGAAAATCAGCCTTTTCCGTTCTTGTACGTGCGTAGCGTTACCCGACGGGCTGGTTGGCTGTCGTGTCGGGGCGTCGTGCGATAGTCTTTCTCATCGTGCGTTCTCTCTGAAGGAGCTCGTTGCGTTCCTTTCTGAGCTGTTCCTTTTCGGCCTGCAGCTTTTCGATCGCTTCAGTGAACTCCTCGCAAAGCCGAACGATGAAGCTTTGCAATACATCAAGAAAGCCGGATTGATTAGGAAGTCTGGCCTCCTCAAAGAGATGGCGGAGATCTTTCCGTACTTCTCCGATATTTCCGGCTGCACCGACATCTTGTAGTGTCTTTTTAGCTGCTCTTTGCAGTAGCCCTCGCATCGCTTCCCGCAGCAATTCATTAATCATCACTTTTCTCCTTCCTGTGTTAACTTTCCGGTTTCGTAGTAAAATGTCCTTTTACACGGTTGCGGTCTGGTCGGCAGTCTTGCCGGCGACGTTGAAGTCCTTTTGGGCGTTGACGGGCAGAACTTGAAATTGGTCAATGATTTTTTTAATTTCGCTCACCAACGCCAGGAAGTCGGCCTGTGTCGCGTTCGGAAGCAGATCATCAATCATTGTTTTAATCGCTGTAAGTTTTCCTTCTAGCTCAGCGATTTTAATATTGCAACTTCCTACACGTTGCGCCAAATAATTGATTTTTGCCCCATCGCCCGGCAACAACATCATGTCTCTCATTATCATTCTAGTGCTACCATTTCCACTCATATTATCCTCCTTCGTCTACGTATTAGTGTGATTCAATTAAAATGATATACAAAAAAACGCTATTACGCGTATAAATAAATTAATGTACTACTTCTAACTTCTGTTCATTTAAGCAAATTTATAAGGTTTTGTCAAGAAATATATTTAATTTTCACCAATTATCTTATCAACCGCTTCTGCGATGTTTTGATCCCAATCGTGGCCTGCGCCAATTTCAATCAATCGCCAGCCCTCCCTTTTTATTATTTCCGCGGACTTTTTATCGCAAAAATAGTCATCTTTTACTCCTTTTATTATTGTAATATTTTCTTTTGGCAATTTTTTTATTTCTTCTAACACGTTGATTTTTGACAATTGGCGGCATTTTTTAAAAGAGTAAATCCAATTCGAAAAAGGAACAATTTTTTCTATTTTAATTCCTTCCAGAAATAAAAATTTGATGTCCTTTATGATAAGATTTATAAAACTTACCTTTTCAATTACGGGGTTAATGAATACGAATTTGCAGTTTTTTAAATTTGGGAGAGTAAGAGCAAAATTAACGCCCAAGCTATGGGCGATGACATAGTCCGGGTTTGAAAATTCTTTTTCCGGCTCATTTTTTAGCCAAATATCAACGCCGTTGTAATTGCCGTAGTTTCTAACTGTTTGAAAAGCTCCAGGGATAAGAATTATTTTTCTGGAATTAACCATTTTCAATTTTAAAAAATTAATAAGATTAAAAATACAACTACCGCGATTAAAACGAGAAAACCGAGCGTATAAAACAAAAGCGAAATAGCTTCTCTTTTTAAGCCGTCCAAGTACCAAAAAGCCGGTTTTCCCAAAATCAGCAAACCCATTATTGCCGCCGAAATAACAAAAACGAGCAAAAAGGCCATAGCGCCGAGTATGCTGTTGTTTGCCGGGCCGAAAATTTTGCTGGCGTAAGACAAAAGCGTCGCTATAAGGGCAATATACGCCGCCGCGCCAACGGCATGAATAAAAGCGTATTTTATTATCGTTTTTTTAAGCATATAGGCATTATATCACTTTCCCCGCCGGCGGAAAAGGAGAGTTATATTTTTGTTGACTTTAAAAAATTCCTTTCCGAAGGTTTTTGGATTGTTTTATAAAACAAATAATTATCTGCTCCGTAGTCGCTTTCGGGGATTTTTCCGATAAGTTTGAAGCCTTTGCTTTTATAAAATTTTAAATTCCTTCCATCAGTCCAAAGATGAAATTTGTGAAAGCCTTTTAATTTGGCTTCTTTTTCGCACATTTGAAGAAGCTTGGAAGCAATGCCCTTGCCCTGGAATTTTTTGGCGACCGCCATCCAATTAATAAAGCAAATTCCGCCGCACCACGCGCTTGCCATTAAATAGCCGACGCAATCATTCCCGTTAAAAGCCGCGTAAACAGCTAATTCTTTATTCGCAAGACCTTTTTCCAGTTTTTCAAGCGCATAATCGGTTCGCGTGAATTTTTTTCTTGTTTTAACAGAATATTCCGGAAATTGGCTATGAATGCTGTATTCAAAGAATTTAAAAAAGTTTTTTACTTCTTCGGGCGTGATTTTTTTAAAAACGATTTTATCCATATTTTTATTCTACCCCTTCAATAAATTCAGGGCAAGCAAAAAACCGCCGTTAAAAAAAGTCCTAGAAACCAATTTGAAGGAATTTCGTTATATATTATAATAAACGTAACGGGCGCTGGCTGGCGCCGAATTTTTTGCATAAAAATGAAAATACCCAAAGAATTTAGTTTTGTTTGGTCAAAAATTGAAAATAAGGGAAAGGTCTACCGGGGAGTCGCGATAACCCTTTTCGTCAGCGCCATAGGCGCGACAGTGCCGTATATTTATGGCCGTTTGGTGGATTTTGCCACAAAACCGTATTCCTCCGCGAAGACGCTTATTTTGATAATTTTGCTTTGGCTATTCATTTCTCTTATCCGCGATATGTTTGACAGATTAGGCAGCAAGTTCGCTTATCAAATAGGCATTGATTTATACACAAAATTACACACGGAAATCGCCGCGCATCTCATAACCCTTCCGTTAAAATTCCACAAAGAAAAGAAAATCGGCGAAGTTTCCAACAGAATTAACAGGGGCATAGAAGATTTCTATAGCATCGTGGAAGAAACGATATTTTCTTTTTTCCCGACGATAGTAACATTTTTTGTCGCTCTAGGCATATTGTTTTTCGTGGAATGGCGCTTAACGATGATTTTGGCGGTCGCGAGCGTAGGTTATGTATTTGTCACGCTGGCATATACCAAAGAAATCGTCAAGGGCGGAAAAATATTAAACAAGGCATGGGATAAAGCTTTTGGAGATAGGCACGACGCTTTGTTTAATGTTGAAACCGTGAAAGCGTCCACGAATGAAAAATTTGAAAGCGATAAAAACGAGACGAATTTTAACAAAGCAAACAAGATTTTCAGAATTTACAGGGAGTGGTGGATGAAAATGGATACTTGGCAAAGCATTATCTTCACGTTAAGTTTTATCGCCGTTTTCAGCATAGGCGTGTTTATGTTGAGAGCGGGGAATTTAACTACGGGAAATTTAATAATGTTTGTTGGATACATAAGTTTGCTGACCGCGCCGCTTTCAAAAATCGCAAACCAATATAGGAAAATAAAAAGAGGGGTTTCGTCTTTCAAACGCGCGATTGATTATTTAAAAATCGTTCCGGAAAAAGACTTCGCCGGTTCAAAAGAAATTAAAGAGTTGAAAGGAAATATCGCTTTTGAAAATGTCAGTTTCGAGTATAAAAAAGAGAAGAGCGTTATGAACGGAATATCTTTCAAAGTTGACGCCGGCGAGGCGGTTGCGCTGGTGGGAGAAAGCGGAGTTGGGAAAACAACCTTAATTAACC
>QYPD01000005.1 GCA_007279775.1 Spirochaetia bacterium
AATGGGCTTCCAAATTCTTCGCCAAATTAAAACCGGAGATTGACTTGGTCCCGATGAAATTCTGGATGTCGTCGGCGGTAATCCATTGCCCGCCAAAAGAATCCGCGACAACCAAAGTTTTTATTTTTTTCCTGGCGGCAACTATACCGGCGCTTATCGCGGCCGGTCCCCCGCCGACTATTATCAATTCATACATAGCTTATTTATTAAAATTCAACGCCTTATCCATTTCCGGCTTGTTAAAGCCGACTATTATTTTGCCGTTGATGTCCATAACCGGAACGCCCATTTGACCGGATTTTTCAACCATTTCTTTTCTTGCGGCTTCATCGTTCGCCACGTCATAATTTTTATATTCAATTTCCTGTTCATTTAAATACTCTTTGGCCATTTCACAATACGGACAGGTTTGAGTGCTATAAATTTTAACCATTTTTTTATCAATAAGACGCTTAAAGAGAAGACGGGCTTTTGCCGAAAATCTCCCATAAAGAAACTATCAAAATCAGCGCACCGGCAATAATATTTCCCCACAATGCCACGTCTATGTCTGAAAATCCCAAAATCCACGGCGAAACGAAAACCCAAACCCCCAATATCAATTGAACCCAATTAAGATGCCTCATTTTCTATTTTTGTTTTTTTTGGACGACCTTTAATTTTTGTCTATTGAATTATATTATAATATAAACATGTTTAGCAAACAATAATGACCAAAAATTACATTTTTATAATTGTTTTATTTTTAATCGTTTTTGATTTTTTTATTTGGACTGAAATCTTTTTCGGCGGGCCGAATGAAAATACCGAACTTTATTTTTTAAACGTCGGTCAGGGCGACGGCGAATTGGTTGTCTGGCCCAACAACGTTAAAACGCTGATAGATGCCGGGCCAACGAATAAAGCCGCAGCAGAATTTTCTTTTTTATTTCCGCCCTTCAACCGCTACATAGATCTAATAATTCTTACCCATCCCGAGCTGGACCACTTTGGCGGCTTAATTGACATCATGAAACGCTACCAAGTCGGCGCTTTTATTTTTAACGGCGAAACAAAAGACTCAAACGGATTTAGCGATCTGGAAAAAATAATCCAAGAAAACAAAATAAAAACAATCGTTCTTTCCGAAGGCGATAAAATAAAATACCTGGAAAATTATTTTGACGTCCTTTCGCCTTCAAAAGATTTAAGTTCGGGAGCGACAAATGAAGACGGCCTTGTTTTAAAATTGAACTCGCAAAACCTTAAAGCGTTGCTCACCGCCGATATCGGCGAAAAAACGGAAAAGGATTTAATCCGGAAATACGGCAATTATCTTAAAGCCGACATATTAAAAGTCGCCCACCACGGCTCAAAATTTTCTTCAAGCGAAAATTTTTTGGCGATGGTTTCGCCAAAAATTTCGATTTTTGAAGTGGGAAAAAATTCCTACGGACATCCAAACGCCGGAGTGGTGGAACGACTGAAAAATCTAGGCAGTAAAATTTTCAGGACCGACCAAAACGGCACTATAAAAATTTCCGCCGACTTAGAGAAAATTAATATTTATACTAAATAAAAGATTTTCTCTTCTCTCAACCCGCTTCGGCCGCTCCTGCGGCGGCCTCCGCTAGTCCTCGCCACGGCGACCCCCGCTTTCAGCGGGGGACCAAGCTCGCCTGCTGCGGGGTTTCGGAGAAGAAAAAATCTTTCATTTTTAGCAAAGAAAACAAATCTTTTCTGCAGCCAGCCTTTTTCCCGCCCGAGGCGGATCCGCCTTTGGCGGAGAAGCGAGGATATAAATTGATGAGCGAAAAGGAAAAAAGCGGGGAAATCGCGCTGTCTGAATCCCGAAGTCCCGCTTTAGCGGGACGAAGGTTGAGTTCGCAGATTTTCCGTCGGTTTTTTACTTTGAGCGAATACAATTTATCCGAACGGAAAACCGGCTGGCGGGAAAAGATTTGTTTTAAAACTTTGTGTTATAATATAAAAAATGAAAATAAATCCTTACATATTTAGAGGCTATGATTTGCGGGGCGAGGTTGATAAAGATTTAACCCCGGAAATAGTTGAACATTTGGGCAAAGTTTTTGGGACAATGCTCAAGCGCTACGGCATTAAAAATGCCGTAATCTGCCGTGATTCAAGGAGAACAAGCCCCGAATATAGCCAAGTCCTGATTAAGGGCCTTAATTTTGTCGGCGTAAATACCATCAACATCGGAATGGAGCTTATCGGCACTTTTTATTGGGCGCAATATCACCTGAATTGTAAAGGAGGAATTTATGTCAGCGCATCGCATAATCCGGCTCAATATAACGGCTTTAAATTCGCCATTGATTTTTCCGAAACTCTTGTAACCGAAGGCATGCAAACGCTAAGAGAAATGGCGGAAAAAGACGATTTTGAAAAAGCTGAAATTCCAGGCAAAAATGAAGAAAAAAACGTCCGCGAAGAATATTTTAACAACCTCAAAAAAAGAATACAATTTGAAAAAAAATTTAAAATTGTCATTGACCCGTCCAATTCAACAGCCGGCGCAATCGTCCCGGACCTATTGCGGAAATTCGGCTGTGAAGTCGTGGAAAAAAATTGCGAATTGGATTCTTCTTTTCCTTTCGGCACGACCGACCCGACAGAATCAAAAGTTGTCGCGCGCTTAAGTAAAGAAGTCCTGGAGGAAAAAGCAGATATTGGTTTTTCATTCGACGCCGACGGCGACAGATTAGGCATCGTTGATGAAAAAGGGGATATCATTTGGAACGATATTTTGGTGGCGGTTTTCGCGATAGCGGTTTTAGAGAAATACCCGAGAGCCACAATTATGTACAACATACTTTGCTCAAAAGCAGTTGAAGAAACAATTATAAAATACGGCGGCAAGCCATTTATGTGGCGGGTTGGGCATTCTTTTGTGAAGAAAAAAAATCAGGAAGTGAAGGCCGCTTTTATCGGCGAGCTTTCCGGCCATTTTTTCTTTTCGGCGGATTTTTACAACCACGACGACGGAATTTATTCTATGTTGAGTTTGCTTAATTATCTTTCGAAAACCGATAAGCCGCTTTCGAAAATTGTTTCTTCAATTCCCCAATACATTTCCAGTCCGGAAATAAAAATCGGTTGCCCGGACGAACTAAAAGTCGGTTTAATGGAGAAAGTCGGCGTAAAACTCCGCCAAGATTTTCCGAGCGCGAAAATTATAGACGACGAACGCGCCGGCGACGGAGTGCGATTTGAAACCGATAATTCAATGTTTGTTATCCGTTATTCGCAAAACGGCCCTTATTTAACGGTAAAATTTGAAGCCAAAATTCAAGAAGAATACAACAAGTTGAAAATCTACATAAGAGAACTTCTTCATTTCCATAAAGAAGTTGATTGGAGTTTCGGGGTCAATATTGAAAGCTTAGATTGAAAAATCTCCAAATATCTGTAAGATTATAACAATGTCCAAGAAAAATCGACAAAAGAATTTTAAAAATTCCTCAAAAAACCGGTTTGAAGAAAAGAACTTTGAGCCCAGACTGCACGCCGAAACTAAAAAAAGCATTTTGGCTGTGGTTTTTTTAGGTGTCGCGGCCGTTTTAATTTTAGCGAGTTTCAACAATGCCGGTCCTTTCGGCAATTTTTTGTATAAAATTTTTGAAAAGCTTTTCGGCTGGGGCTATTATCTTCTGCCTCTTATATTTTTCATAATGAGCGGTTTCTTCTTCGCATCAAAAGACCAAAAAATCAATTCCATAACTTTTTTGGGAGCCGCGATTTTCGTTTTGTCAGGCCTCGGATTGATTGACATTCTTTTTTCCGGAAACGGCGGCTTTGTCGGAGATATTGTCGGCGCCGTGGAAATTCCTTTCGGCTATGCCGCTTCAATCATTATCATTGCTGTATTAATTGCCGCTTCGCTGCTTACAACTTTTAATTTCCCTATCAGGCTTGATACGTTCAGAAAAAAAGGCTCGGAAGAAGGTGGAGAGGACGAACAAATCTCGGCTGCGGTTGCTTCCGCCGACGCGCAGCAAAAACCCGAACCGGAAAAACAAAAAGCCCAAGATGAAATAAAAAATCTTGAAACCAAAGAGTTTGAACAGAAATCATTTTTAAAATCAACAAACCTTAAAACCGAGCATTCAAAATTGAAAGCCAAGGGCTACATTGCGCCGCCGCTGGACCTTTTAAAATCTTCCGTTGAAAAACCCACCTCGGGCGATTTACGCGCCAATGTCAACATCATCAAAAGAACACTGGAAAGCTTCGGCATTCCGGTTGAAATGGGAGAAATAAACATCGGGCCAAAAATCACCCGCTACACATTGAAGCCGGCGGAAGGAGTGAAACTTTCAAGAATAACCGCCTTAAACCAAGACCTATCAATGGCATTAGCGGCCCATCCCATCAGGATAGAAGCACCTATTCCGGGAAAATCGCTTGTGGGGATAGAAGTTCCCAATAAAGCCAGCGCCGTAGTACGGCTTGGGAATTTGATGTCTTATCCTGATTTCTCTAACTTCGGGCCAATGGGATTTGTTTTGGGAAGAGACGTTAACGGCGAACCGATTTTTTCCGACATCGCGAAATTGCCTCACTTGTTAATCGCCGGCACAACCGGCAGCGGAAAATCCATAATGATTCACTCACTTTTGACTTCCTTGCTTTACCGGAATTCACCCGAAACTTTGCGACTCATCTTAATAGACCCTAAACGCGTTGAGCTTTCGCTCTATTCCGGCCTACCACACTTGGTTTCGCCGGTCATTACCGAACCGAAAAAAGCGCTTGGAGTTTTTAAGTGGACTATTAATGAAATGGAGAGGCGTTATGAAATTTTCGTGAAGTCAGGTTCACGCGACATCCAAAGCTATAACAAGAAAAACATCGAAGAACCGCTGCCGTGCATTTTAATCGTCGTTGATGAATTGGCGGATTTGATGTTTTCTTACAGCCGAGAAATTGAAAGTTCGGTCGTTCGTTTGGCGCAAATGGCAAGGGCAACCGGCATTCATTTAGTGCTTTCAACGCAAAGGCCTTCGGTTGAAGTCGTCACCGGCTTGATTAAGGCGAACATCAGCGCCAGAGTCGCCCTGCAATTGCCCAGCCAAGTGGACTCGCGGACAATTCTTGATTCATCCGGCGCGGAAAAACTTCTCGGCGGCGGAGATATGCTTTACATTTCCTCGGAATCTTCAAAACCGAAAAGAATTCAAGGCGCGTACATTTCCGAAGAAGAGGTGAAAAAAGTCACTGAATTCATCCGCGAAAACAACAAAGATTTCTGGTTTAAGGAAGAAATACCGAATTTCCCGGAAAACGGTGGCAACGGCAACGAGCCAATGGGCGCAATCTCAATGGAATTGCTTGATAAATTCTATTCCGACGAAGAAGACGACTTATACGAAGAAGCTATTGAGGTTGTCAAACGGGCGAAAAAAGCTTCCGCTTCCCTGCTCCAGCGACGTTTAAAGGTAGGCTACGCGCGAGCGGCAAGGCTTCTTGATATTATGGAGGCAAAAGGTATAATTGGCCCGGGAGACGGCGCGAAGCCGCGAGACGTTTATCTATCCGAATAATAATCCAAATAATCCGAACAAATCCGAAAATGTACAAAACTACAAAAAAACGTTTTTCGGATTCATTCGTAGATTCGGATGAATTCGTAGTTTGGGATCGCATTTATGATAATCAATAACGAATTTAAAAGCTTAAAAGAAATTTTCAACGAAGCCCTGGGACTTCGCAATTTAGACGTTAAAAAACTTTCGGAAATGACGGACATTCCCGTACATTATTTGTCGGCCATTTCTTCCGGAGACCCAAGAAAATTGCCCGCCAGCCCTTACGTGCGCGGATATTTGGCAAAAATCGCCGACGTTTTGAAAGTGGACCGCGATTCGCTTTTGGAAGCGTACAAGCAAGAAAATTCGCTTTGGCCCGCTAAAAGTTCCGGTCCGGAAGACAAGCTTCCATCTAACCGCTATGCGCTGAAAAGCAAACGGAAGATCGCCGTTATCGGCGCTGCCGCCGCCGGAGTTTTGGTAATTTTAATTTTTCTGACCTTTCAATTCAGCGGATTTTTGGGCAATCCCAAAATAGAAATAACAAATCCCGTGGAAAGCCCCGTAACCGTAACTAACCCTATAATCAAACTCACCGGGATAATAAACCCGCAAGACAAACTGACCATAAACAATGAAGAAGTTTTGGCGAAAAGCGACGGTAGATTTGAAAAAGAGTTTTTGCTCCAACCCGACCTTAATACGGTGAAATTCAAAGTCAAAAGATTTTTGGGCAAAGAAATAACGATTACTAAAATAATAACCTACCAGCCGGAAACGATTACAGAATAAATTTAATGCCCAGTAACACTACTTCAATGTCTTGCTTTTGAAAAAGCAAGAAACGAGGCAGGTTGCCGGGTCAAAAGATTAAGCAAAAATATTACTTTAGTCCAATCACGATTTATCGTGATTAAGTTGAAGTAGTGTTACTGGGAATGGACGTTTTAATTTTTCAATTTATCAACGGGTTCGCCTCCAGATGGTGGCTGCTTGATTGGCTGGGAATTTTTTTGGCAAACTACGCCTCTTATTTCTTGGTTCTGCTGGCCGTTTATTTTTTATTCAAAGAAAAAAGCCGCGTAAGGCGGATTTATTTTTTCTCACTCGCTTCGCTTTCGGTAATTTTATCGCGGGGAATAATAACCGAACTGATAAGATTTTTTTACAACCGCCAGCGGCCGTTTGAGGTCTTTCACCTCCAAACGCTCATAAGCCAAGATCCGGGCGGTTCTTTGCCTTCGGGCCATTCTACCGCATTTTTCGCTTTATTTTTAACGCTCTATTATTTCGCCAAGCAAAACAATTGGAATCTAAAGCCCGTTTGGTGGTCTTTGGGAATAGTTTTAGTTATGGGAATCGCCAGAATTTTCGTAGGCGTTCATTGGCCGAGCGACATTTTAGCAGGAGCGGTAATCGGCTTATTAAGCGCGCTTATAATCAAAAAAATATTGCCGGAGCCAAAATCATCTGACCTCGCTACCGGGTAAAATTTCTTCTATATTAGGAAATTATAAAAAATATTTAAATCTTAATACTTATTTCCCAAATTTGTTCCAAATGGCGGCAAAAACCCAACCAAACACGTAACCGGCGACAAAAGTGAAAACCAAAAGTCCGATTGCCGACAATAAGGTAAGCGATGAAATTGAATAATCTAGCGAAATTCTGTGGAGCTTAAACGCTAAATCCATTAACGGTTTTGCCCAGCCTAAGCCAACTAAAATGATCCAGCCCAAATGGAAAACCGCCATAAATCCGCCGACAACCAATCCCAACGCGTTTTTATCAACTTTTTGCATATAAAATTTTATAAAACTTGCGACCTTTATTGTTAAAATAATAGCATTTTTCAAATAAATCGTAAAATAAAAATAGCGGACAAACTGCACAAGCCTGTCCGCCTCCTCAAAAAGAGGACTTTGTGATAAAACTATTCCCTTGTCGCGTCTTACAGCTTATTCTTGTCGGACTTAAGCATGGCGATAGAAGCCCGGGTGAAATCTTTTCCTTTCCCAGGTATGCCCAGGTTCGCCAAGCCGTCCCGGCGGCTGCCGCCAAGGATTATTCTCTGCTCGTCTATTTGCCGACGAAGCTCAATGGCTCCCGGCGAATGAACCCTGTCACTCACGGATTTTGGCAACATGGCACTCTCCTCCTTTCATAAAAAATTACAAACAAAACAACAGTAGAGACTACAAACGCCCAAAACCATTATTAAACCTTTAAACAGCTACTAAAACAAATACCACTTTATCATCAAATAATCAAGCTCGCGCCCTATTGACAATAGCCAACGCTTTATGCTATAAGTATTACCGTAAGTGTTCTTATTTCTCTAGGTAAACTTGTAAATGTAAGCCGAAGAAATTAAGAAGTTGGTCGTCTTACATTTATTAGTTTATAGAATTAACTTAAAAGATGGCAAAGAAATTATTCATAGGAGGCTTGTCTTTCGATTCACGCGAAGACTCCCTCCGAGAGGCTTTCAGCAAAGCCGGAGCCGTTGATTCAGCGATAATCATCATGGACAAAATGACGGGCCGATCCAAAGGATTCGGTTTCGTGGAAATGTCTAATGACGATGAAGCCCAAAAAGCGATTGAAATGTGGAATGGAAAAGAGCTTGATGGACGAACCGTAACAG
>QYPD01000039.1 GCA_007279775.1 Spirochaetia bacterium
GCTACAAACAGGGCGAAAAAAATCCGCAAATTAACATTGTCCGCGGAGTGGCCAATATTGAAAATGGCAATTCCGAAGCGGTTGATTTTTCCCTTTTTTGGGACACGTGGAAAGTGCTTAAAGACAAATACGTCGGCACGCAAAATTTAGATAACCAGAATTTAGTTTACGGCGCGATTTCCGGTTTGGTTGATTCGCTCGGAGACCAAAATTCCGTTTTCTTTTCTCCATCCGACGCCAAAAAATTCAACCAAGACATTTCCGGCCAGTTTTTCGGCATTGGCGCCCAGCTTGACGTGAAAAACGGCCAGTTAATGATAGTTGCGCCTCTTAAAGATTCTCCGGCGGAAAAAGTTGGCCTCAAGGCGGGAGACAAAATAATGAAAGTGGATGATAAAGATACTTACGGAATGATTGTTGAGGAAGCAGTTAAATTGATAAGGGGAGAACAGGGAACAACGGTTAAATTGGCGATTTTAAGGGACAGTTTCAAAGAGCCGAAAGAATTTTCAATAGTCCGCGACATTATAAGAGTTCCCACAATTGATTCAAAAATGATAGGTGATGTGGCTTACATTCATTTATATAATTTTTATGAACAATCGCCGTTTATGTTTTATCAAGCCGCAGTGGAAGCAGCGATGAAAAATCCCAAAGGATTGATTTTGGATTTAAGAGATAATCCGGGCGGATATCTGGACGCGGCGGTCAACTTAGCGGGCTGGTTTTTGGAAAACGATTCCACTGTGGTGACCGAAGAATTCGGCTCGGGTGAAAATCAAATTTACACTTCCTACGGTAATGGCTTGTTCAGAGATTTGCCGGTTGTTGTTCTCATAAACGGCGGCTCGGCTTCGGCTTCGGAAATTCTGGCCGGCGCGCTTAAAGACATTAAAGGTATTAAATTAATCGGCGAAAAAAGCTTCGGCAAAGGAACGGTTCAACAGCTTGAAACGCTTAAAGACGGCTCTATGGTGAAAATCACGGTGGCACATTGGCGGATGCCAGGCGGAGGATTAATAGACAAAAACGGCATAGACCCGGATTTTGAAGTTAAAATAAGCGAAGAAGATATCATTGCCGGCCGCGACCCGCAATTGGACAAAGCGCTAGAAATCATTAAGTCTGAAATAGATAAAATGCCTTCAAATATAATTCCGATATTGAACATAAGTATTTAAAATGAAAGTAATTATTCTTAAAGATATCAAAGATGTCGGCAAAAAATTTGACGTGAAAAACGTGAGCGACGGCTACGCCAGAAATTTTTTATTTCCGCAAAACTTGGCGAAAATCGCCACCGAAGAAACGGTAAGAAATCTTGAAGCGCAAAAAGCGGCGACGCTCAAAGAAGATGAGAAAATCAAAAGCGAGTTAATCGCTTTAGCTAAAAACCTTGAAAGTAAAGAGTTTGAGTTTAAAGTTAAAACCGGAGAGAAAGGCGAAGTTTTCGGCTCGGTTGCCAAAAACGATATTGGCGCGCAGATAAACGCAGACACAAACGCAGATTTACGCGAATATTTAAAAGATATCGAAATTGAATTGGAGCGGCCAATAAAAAAACTCGGTGAGCACCGAGTTGAAGTTAATCTTGGGAAAGGGATAAGGACAAGCCTAAAAATTAAAGTTATTTCTTTATAACACTAATAACTTTAACGTTTCTCTTATTGCCGTCAAACTTTGTTTTTATTTTTGAGGCGAACTTAACGGCGCCCGGCTTCATGGCGTATAGGGTATCGTCTTTTCCTTTACCCACGTTTAAACCGGCTAAGTATTTTGTGCCTCTTTGGCGGATTAAAACTTCGCCTGCTTTGACTTCCTGGCCGTCTTGTCTTTTGACGCCCAATCTTTTGGAAGCCGATTCTCTGCCTAATTTAGTTGAACCTCCGGATTTTGTATGTGCCATAATTTTATAAATTTTTGAGCAGAGCGATAAAATTTATCTAAAATTATGAGCATCTCGCCGAAGTTCCGCGTGGCGGAACGTAGGCGGAAGCCATAAGCCCTACTACTAACAATGCTAACAATTTTAATTTATAATTGAATTTATGTCAACTTCAAAACTTATTTTTGACATTGAAACCGTGGGCGCGGATTTTGATTCCTTTGACGAAACCAGCCAAGAATCGCTGACCCGCTGGATTAAAAAAGAATCGGAAAACGACGAAGAATACAGAGCGGCTTTAAAGGGACTCAAAGAAGAGCTCGGTTTTTCGCCTTTAACCGCGGAAATCGTGGTTATCGGCACGCTTGATTTTGAAAAAAATCAGGGCGGAATTTATTTTCAGGCGCCGGGCGAAAACATCGGCGATTTCACGGAAGAGGGGATTAAATTCAAACAAATGACGGAGAAAGAAATGCTTGAATATTTTTGGAAGGAAATAGCTCCCAAATATCAGGAATTTGTTTCTTTTAGCGGCAGGCAATTTGACGGACCGTTTATGATGATTCGCTCGGCGTGCCACGGAATCCGGCCAACGAAAAATTTGTCGGAAAGCCGGTATTTTTATCAGCAGAGAACTTGCGTTCACACCGATTTGGCGGACCAATTAAGCTTTCAGGGAAATTTGAGAAAAAAGGGGAGTCTGCATATGTGGAGCCGGCTTTTCGGCATAAAAAGCCCGAAGGAAGACGGGGTGAACGGAGATGACGTAGCGGAAATGTTTAAAAATAAAAAATATCTTGAAATAGCGAAGTACAACGCCGGAGATTTAAGAGCAACGAAAGAGTTGTATGAAAAATGGATTAGTTATCTCAATTTGTAATTTTCAATTTACAATGACCAATTTTCAATCAATTGTTAAATTATTTAATTTTCAAACACTTGATAATTTATAAATTGATACTTGATTGATAATTGAAAATTGGGAATTGAAAATTTATGACTTGGAAAATAAAAGAGTTAATAATTGAGCATAAGCGCGACATCATAATTTTCTTTCTGATATTCTTAATGTGCTCCATCAGTTTCGGCTTGGGTTATTTGGTAAATCGAGAATTTAATCACGCGCCGATTATCATTGAAAAATGCTCCGATTTGACGGGTTAGTTAAAATATGCTATTTTTTCTTTAAGAACATTAAGTCTTCAATATGGGAGGAGGGACGATGAATACTTTGAGGAAGTTTTTTGCGAAGCGGTTACAGTTGCTCGGGCTTGTCGCAGGCATCATTTTTCTGTCCGGCGGATTCGCAACGGTAAAATTTTTGTTTTAAAAAGGAGGTAAATAACGTGAAAAAAATTATCGCTAAATTTATCTGGCGGCATCCAACAACGGCAGGGGCGCTAAGTGCGTTGTGCGCTATTGCGGCCGGAATTTCGTGGACTGCAACAACAATTTTATACGCCATGTTTCACGGCACAGTAACGTTGGGATTTCTAATCGGAGCTCTGCTTCTCATTCTATCTTTTGCTTTTGCATTCATCGAGCCCGAAAAGAATTAACAGTTTTGTCTCATCGACGACTTACGAACAAGCCCTTTCAGGGACGGGAACCCTGGGGCTTTTTTATACAATCCGAAAATGACAATCCGAATCTACGAAAACAATCCGAACAATTACAAAAAAATATTCGTAGCCATTTGTAGATTTGGATGAATTTGTAGATTGGGATTGCTTTACAAATACCCCGCCATCTTTAAGAAATATTCATTTTCCCATTCCCACAGGCGTTTTGCGCCCAAAAATGCTTTATAATCTTCCTGCCAGTAGGGGAATTCTTTAAGTTCTATTTCTCCTTTTGGTTCAGACCAAATATGTTGACAAGCTTTGGCTTTTGCGGTGTAAGGAGTTTTTATTTTTTGCCGGCCGCCTTTTTCACGCATAGTTGCCCCGCAATTCAAACATTTTCTCCCTTGGTCTATTCTTAAAATCCAACGGCTTTGGAGATTTTTGAATTGGTTTTCAAGCGCCGCCATATAAGCGCTGGTCTGTAAATTGTAATCGCGATAAATCGCTTGCGAAGTTTTGATGTCCAAAACTCCAAACTTGCCGTCTATTAAAGCCAAGGCGTCTAATGTGCCGGCATAGCGGTCGTCAAAATTAACAACCTGCTTTTCAACGAATTCCGGGTCAACTTGAATATTTGTTTTGGCCAGAAATTCAATAAAGGCATCAACTGCCGGTTTGATAATTTGGTCAACTTCCGGTTTTTCTCCGACAAGAATTTTTTCAACCGCTTCGTGAAGCATCGTGCCCTCGGTGGCGGATTGTTTTTTTATTTCTTCGCCTTCGTTAAAACTGCCCAAGTCGCCGTAAAAACGATAAAGCGCCGGCTTGGCTTTAATTTCCACTATTTTTGTCACGCGTGGATACCAAGTGCCGTCAATCTCGTAGCCCGAAAGACTTTTGAAGTTTTCTAAATTGTTGTAATACATAACGCATCATTTTACCAGTTTATCGGTTATCTTGTAAATATCTCCAGCGCCCATCATTATGACGATAGCTTTGAGTTTTGAGTTATGAGTTCTGAGAATAATATTTTTCAGAACTTTTTTGAGGTTTTTTTGTTGGGAGTAGGGAAGATAGACAACAGTTTTGAGTTTTGAGTTATGAGCTTTGAGTTTGCGCTTTATAGCCTCGGCTAATTTCTGGGAAATATTTTGCGTCATTTCGGATGGATTTTCTCTTCCTGTCACCTTAAAAACATCAAGCAAAATAAGGCAATCTGCGTCGAAAAAAGCCCCTGAAAACTCCTTAAAAAGGGCAGTAAGCCGTTTGGTCTGGTGGGGCTGAAAAACGCAAATTAGGGCCCTTTTTGGCCATTTTTGGGCTATTCCAGAGAGCGTAGCCTTGATTTCAGTTGGGTGATGGGCGTAATCGTCGTAAACATCAACTTGAAACTTGAAACCTGAAGCTTGAAGCTTACCTTTATATTCCATCCGCCGCCAGGCGCCATTGAAAGAACTAAGGGTGCCAAAGATATCTTTTTCTTTAATATTCATTAACCGCGCCAATTCATAAACGGCCAAAGAGTTTGAGACGTTATGTTTACCGGTGATTTTCAACGAGGCGGCTAAACGCTTATAAATATTTTTATTCGTTCCGGCGCCGAACCAATGTACTTTTATTTTTTTTCGTTTGGCTATTTTTTTTATTTTATTTTTCAAGCTGAAAAGATTTTTATCGTCTTTATTTAAAACCAAAATGCCGCCGGGTTTCACATTATTGATAAAACCGAGAAAGACGTTTTTTATTTCGGAAAGATTCTTATAATAATCAAGATGCTCGCGATCTATGTTCAATATAATTGCGGCCCAAGGAGAATAATTTGAAAAAGCGTTGGTATATTCGTCGGCTTCTATTATAAGGTATTCGTTTTTGCCATTCCCGCCTTCGTTAAAACTTCGGCGGGCAGGTCTAAAATTTGAACCGTTGAACTCTCTTAATTTTGTGCCGACGATAACCGTGGGGTCAAGCCCCGCTTTTATTAAAACCAAAGACATAAGCGCCGTTGTGGTGCTTTTGCCGTGCGCGCCGGCTATAGCAATAGTTTTATATTGCCGGGTCAGACTTCCAAGCGCTTGAGGATAACTTATTACGGGTATTTTTAACTCTTTGGCCTTCTTAAATTCCGGATTTTCGGGCTTTACAGCCACGGTATAAACCACAAAGTCGATAGTTTTATCCAAATTTGAGGCTTTGTGGCCTATAAACACCTTAATTCCTTGTTTCCTCAATTCTTGGGTTGTTTCGGAAGGGGAGGCGTCGGAACCTGATACTTTATGTCCTTTTGACAAAAACCAGCGCGCGAGAGCGCTGGTTCCAATTCCGCCTATACCGATAAAATGAATTCTTGGTTTCATAAATGACATAATAATATCGAAATTGATGTAAATTAGATAGTAATTGCGCTTTCGTGGTCACAAGTGACATAAAAGGTATATTTTGCGTCACTTGGTTAAGCCCACTTCCACTGTTTCCTCTTACTTTTATATCCTATCATTTCTTCCCGTATTTCGGTTAATCTTTTTAAATCTTTTGGGTCCCAGTTTGTTTTAGAAAAACCTCCACCAATTTTTATATTTAAACCCAATCGTTGATTTCTTTTAAAAAGTTTAACAGCCTCTTTCCATAGCTGAAAATCAAATTTTTTCTTGGCGTGTAATTTGTGTTTTTCAAAAAATGGCACAATTTTTTCTGAAAGGTCATTTATATCCGTAGATTGAAACCTTACGGATCCATTTTTATTTGGACCAGTTACTTTCCCGCAACCTAACGCTTTTTTAATTTTATCTAAAATTTCTTTGTCGTCCTCTCTAAGTACTATCGCGAATTGTATATCCCAATAAAAATAAACGGGCTTGATTCCGCTACGCTTGCCGCGATCGTGCCGTATGTCGCGACGATAATTTAACGCGAAACAACCTTCCCCGTCTACAAAGCCGGCAATATAATCGCCAGACAAATTTTCCATGAGTTAATTATAATTCTGTCGTGAAATAAAAGCAATCAAAAGTTATCCACTTACGTTACCTTATATATTGGATAATCCAATTAAGAGCGTCTATGAAAAATTGGAAAATTTTGATGAGTAGTTCAAGCAGGCCTACGATAAAACCGCCAAGATTGGCAAGAATGTATTGGTCAAACCAATTATTAGCGTATGTAAGAAGTTCGGTTAATTTTTGAAGTAGTTCCATATAAATATAATCCCAATCTACGAATTTATCCGAATGCCCCGAATGGCTACGAAAAACGTTAGCTATTCGGATTTATTTGTAGATTCGGATGAATTTGTAGTTTCGGATTGCTAATTAATTTTATAAATAATCCGCTGGGTTTAAGTCTCCGCCGTAGGGCAATAAACCGCAAGTCCTTGAAGAATCCATTTTAAACGTCTGGCTGGAAAAAACGGAAAAGTGCAGATGAGGGCCCGTGGCGTATCCGGTTTTGCCGGAATATCCAACTAATCCCCCTCTTTCAATTGTATCTCCAACTTTGACTTTTTGCAAAGACAAATGCGAATAAAGAGTAGTTAAATTATTTTCATGTTTAACGACGATAAATTTTCCATACGCGCCCTTGTTACAATATTTATCGGAATTTCCCACGGCGACAACAATCCCCTTTTCCGCGCTGTAAACGGACGTTCCGATGGGCGCGGCAAAATCCAAGCCGTTGTGCCATTTACCTCTATAGCCGTACTTGGCGAAAGCGGTGGCGCCATATTCCTGCGTTATGCCGCCGCTCACGGGTCTTGCCAAAACTCCAGGTCTTTTTGAAGGCAAGGCCGAAGGGTCTATTTTCAACCTTAACTCTTCATCCATAACTTCAATTTCCGAGGCGATTTCAGCCTGTTTTTTTTGAAGTTCGGTCAATGTTTGCTGGTAAACTTTTTCCTGATTTTTTGTTTGCGTCAAAACCGATTGCTTTTCGCTTTTGGTGTCGCCAAGTATCAACTGTTTGTTTTTAAGATTTTCTTTTTCGGTCTGAACGCTTTGTTTTTTACTGCTTGTTTCTTCAAGCTTACCGGATAAATTTTCCTTCGCCTCTTTCAAATTATTGATTTCAACTGATAACCCGTTGCTTAAATCCGATAAATTTTGCATTTCAAAAACGCTGTCCGCTAAACTTTTATTTTTCAAAAAAATCAGAAAGGGAGTTTCATCGTCCCCTTTTTGGAATTCGCGGAGTATTTGGGCAACGGCTTTTTCTTTCAAAGAAACTTCTTTTTCCGCGTCGGAAATTTCATTATGCAATGAATCCAATTCAAGCCCAAGTTTATCTATTGTCAGCTCGCTTGATTTGATGCTCAAATCAACCTGGTTGATATTTGAATTAATTTTTTTTATTTCGCCCTCAAGAGTTTGGCTTTGACCTTGAACGGCTTCAAGA
>QYPD01000041.1 GCA_007279775.1 Spirochaetia bacterium
GATATAGAATATTTTTCCAATCCGGAAAATTTGGAAAAAGAATTGAAGTCAAAGTTTAATTATAAAGAAGCGGGAGAAAAAATGATGATAGTTGTTCCGTAAAAATTTCTTCTCCCTCAACCCGCTCCGTCCCGCTTACAGCGGGACTACGCTAGTCCCTGCCTACCGGCAGGCAGGCTCGCCACAGAGACCAAGCTCGCCTGCTGCGGGGTTTCGGAGAAATAAAATATTTATTTAAATTAGTTAGAAATTAGTATGACTAAAAAAAATCTGGAAAAATCAATAACAGTCGGCATTACGGGGAATAAGGATATTCACTGGAAAAGTAAATTGTCGGAAATAGAGAAACTTAAAATAGACAGAGTGTCTCTTTTTTTAGAGCAATTTTCAACAAAAATTCAAAGAGGAAAAATATACAAGGCGATTTTGAAATCAAGAATAAAAGAAATTCCGTTAATTCATATTCGCAATGAAATGGATAAAAACGAAATTTCTTTTTTGCTGAAGAAATTTAAAAATCCGTATTTAACAATACACGAAAGCAGTTTTAAATATATGGGGAAATGGAAGGGTTTTCATAAAAATCTTTATCTGGAAATGAATTACGACGATAGCATTCCGGGGAATGTTGATGTTAAAAAAATCGGCGGTTTCTGCGTTGATTTGGCACACTTTAAAACTTCCGAAGAAAGATGGACTAAAGAATTTTTATACGAATCTTCAAAGAATAAAAAGCGTTATTTTAAGTGCAATCATTTAAGCGGATTTTCTTTTAAAAAGGGTAGAGACGTCCATTTGGTTAAAAATAAGGAAGATTTTAATTATTTAAAAACATTACCCAAATTCATTTTCGGCGACGTTATGGCGATAGAAATTTATAACAGCATCGCGGAACAGCTGGAATTTAAGAAGCATATAATTAAACTATTGTCTTCTCGATAAATTTATGAGCAGGAAGAAAATTATAATTTTAACATTGTCTTTGGTTGCCATAGTTATAATTGACGTTATTTCTTTTAAATTGTATCCAATTGTTTTTGTCGGCTGGCAGCCGGTTATTTACGGTAATTTTAGTAAAAATTATGACTCGGCGGTTTTTTACTACGCAAAAGCTATTTCAACATACAACAAAAGTAATGCTGATATAATCAATTCTTTAGAAGTGAGAAACGAGATCAAGCGTGCCGGTCTTGAAGCCTCAATAGAAGACATTTTGATTTCAAACGAGCTTAAAAAGATATTTTCAAATTCGGAATTAAAAAATCAGACAGATAAAAACGTTAACGCCGCAATTCAAGGTAAAGATATTAAAAAAGAAACGGAAGCGCTTTACGGATTATCAAGTGGTGAATTTACGAAGTATTTTTTAGAACCACAAGCGAGAAGGGAAATTTTAGAAGCTCGATTGCGTTTGGAAAACGGCGATTTTAAACAATGGCTGGCAGGCGCGGAAAAACGGGCAAAAGTTATGATTTTTTTGCCGGGCTTTGAATGGAAAGGCGGAACGGTTATTATTAAAAAATAGGCGATAGCGGGATTAGTATAGTGGCAGTACGTCACCTTCCCAAGGTGAAGGCGCCAGTCCGATTCTGGTATCCCGCTCTATGAATTTAACCAAACAACAAATAGATCTTCTAAGTGAAAGGAAAGTAGTAGCATTAGCAACCTCTGGCGCGAACGCGGTTCCTCGGGTTATTTTTGTTGAAGTGAATTCTGCCGATGAAGATGAAATTATAATAACGGATAATTTCATGGAAACCACTAAAAAGAATATTCTTGAAAATAAAAAAGTTTCCATTTTGTCTTTTAAAGAAGATTACAGTTATTGTTTTAGAATATTTGGCGAAGCCGAATATCACACCGAAGGAAAATATTTTGATTTTGTAAGAGGTCTTGAAACCAACAAAGACTATTCTCCTAAGGGAGCCGTAGTCGTAAAAATCAAAGAAATTTTTGAATTTGAATAAATGAAATATCTATCATCTTTTAAGACCAAAAATTTGTCCGGTAAAATTTGCCTTTTAAGGGCCGATTTTAATATTGAAAACGCGGAGCTGTCGGGGAAAAATATCCATCCGCGGATTGCGGCGATTTTGTTGGCAATTGAATTTTTAACTAAAAAAGGAGCGAAGGTTGTAATTTTAAGCCACCGCGGCCGCCCCGCGGCGCGGATAAACGTAGATAAAACGCCGATAGACACAGATAAAAAAATCAGTGAAAATCTGCGTAATGGTCTGCGTAAATCTGCGTTAAGCTTGAAGCCTTTCGCGAAAATTTTATCAAAACTGCTCAAAAAGCCAGTTGATTTTATTGATTCTGTCGCCAAATTGGAATTTACGACATCGCAAGTCGTAAAATTAAGAAATAAGATTAAAAGCGCGCCATGTGGTAATATTTTTCTTTTGGAGAATTTGAGGTTTAACCCGGGCGAGGATAAAAATGACGTGAAGTTTACGAAAAAATTAGCCTCACTGGGAGATTTTTACGTTAATGAAGCTTTTGCTTTTTGCCACAGGCCGGCAGCCTCAATAATAGGCATACCGAAGTTATTGCCATCTTTCGCGGGATTTTCTTTGGAGAATGAAATTAAAAATCTTTCAAAAGTCATAGCGAGTCCCAAAAAACCTTTTATTGTTATTCTCGGCGGTGTTAAAGTTGCCGATAAAGTCGGCTTAATCGAAAATTTTTGGGATAAAGCCGATAAATTTTTAATAGGCGGGGGAATAGCCAATACATTTTTAGCCGCGCGCGGGGAAAAAGTCGGTAATTCGGTTTATGAAAAAGAAAAAATCGCTTTTTGTAAAAAATTGCTTAAATTTTCGAAAATAATTTTACCGGTTGATTTAATGGTTAAAAACGGTAGAATTTTGGACATTGGCGTTAAAACTCAAAAAAACTACGCCGAAATAATAAAAAAGGCAAAAACTATTATTTGGAACGGTCCGATGGGCTATATTGAAGATAAGGGACTTAGAAAGGGCAGTGAAGCGGTTTTGAGGGCGATTTTGAAAAGTAAAGCCTTTGGTGTTATCGGAGGAGGGGAAACAACAAGTTTGCTTCAAGCTTCAAGCTTCAAGCTTCAAGCTAACGTATTTGTATCTACCGGCGGGGGCGCGATGCTGGAATTTTTAGCGGGCAAAAAATTGCCCGGAATAGAGGCATTAAATAAATAAATTAAAATGAAAAATATAATAATTTTATATCACAACGACTTGGATGGATTTGGCGCCGCCTGGGCTGCTTGGAAAAAATTCGGCAATAAAGCGGATTATTTAGCGGTTGATTTCGGCAAATCTATGCCTGTGGGGTTGAAAAATAAAGAAGTTTACATACTTGATTTCTGTTATTCTGAAGCCGAAACAAGGATGATTTTAAAAAATAACAAGAAATTGATTGTGATAGACCATCATATAACCCAAAAAGACACTATTAAGATTTTAAAAGAGTACATTTGGGATATTAAGCGCGCCGGTTGCGTTTTGAGCTGGAAATATTTTCATCCTCAAAAAAAGATTCCCAAATTAATTGAATATGTCGAAGACATGGACTTGTGGAAGTTTAAATTGAAAGATACCCGTGAAATAATACCGTTCTTGGAAACGTTACCCAGGGATTTTAAGATATGGGATAAAGTTATCTCCGAAATGGAAAATAAAAATAAATTTTCCGAATATCTGGAAAAAGGGAAAGTGATTGCCGGTTTTATGGAAAAGATTATTGAAATTCTCGCCTCAAATTCGGAAGACGCGATTTTTGAGGGTAAAAAAGCCAGCGTTGTTAATTCGCCGATTTTCAATTCGGAACTGGGAGGGTATTTACTCAAAAAAACAAAAAATTCGGTAGTCATAATTTGGTCGTTGAAAAATGACGGAGTCAGAGTTTCTCTTAGGTCTTTGAAAGGCGTGGATGTTTCGAAATTGGCGCAGAAATACGGCGGCGGAGGGCACAAGCAAGCGGCTGGATTTTTTTTGGAGGTTGGTGAAAAAATTCCCTGGCAAATAAAAAAATAATACTATGATCAAGAATATCTATGGCAATTTTAAGGATTTTGATTTGGCCTTTATAGACACCGAAACTACGGGTAGGGGATTTGAGCACGAAATAATAGAGATAGCGGTTGTGCGTGCGAGCGCTTTTAATTTGACGGTTTTGGATGAATGGGAAATAAAGATAAAGCCGAAAAAAATTGAAATTGCCGAAGAAGAAGCGCTTAAGATAAACCATTATAATCCGGTCGATTGGGAAAACGCCGTTGAGCAATGCGAGGCGATGAAAACTTTTCTTGAGAAAACGGAAAATACGATACTTGTCGCCCATAACTTAGTTTTTGACTGGTCCTACATTCATAAAGCTTTAAACGAATGCGGTCTTGAGCCGACTTTTTGGTTTAAGGGTTTGGATACTATTTCTTTGGCGTGGCTCAAGCTTCGCAATGATCCGGCGATAAAATCGTTGAGCTTTAAAGAACTGACGAATTATTTTGGCGTAAAACAGGAAAAGCCGCATTCGGCGATGGACGACGCGCGCGCGGCGTATAAAATTTTTACCAAATTAGCCGAGCTTAAATAAAAATGCCAGGTAGTGAAAACTCGACATAGCTCGCCCCGCAAAATTAATTTTTTGATAATTTTTAGATTACTATTACGATGAAACATATTAAATTAAACAAAGATTCTTCGGCTCGCTTTATTTTACGCAGTCGAGTTTCTACTACCTGGAATGAAAAATAAATATTACGCTTATTTCGTTCCGCGGACTCGGGGAAAGGGGATAACCGATAATTGGAAAAATTGTGAAAAAATGGTGAAGGGCGAAACCGGCGCGAGATTCAAGGGCTTTTCGGAAAAAAAAGAAGCGGAAGAGTGGTTAAAAAAAGGGGCTAATTACGATTCTAAAAAAGAGCTTGAGTCCGGAATTTATTTTGACGCCGGCACCGGCAGGGGAAATGGAGTTGAGGTGAGCGTAGTGGACGAAAACGGCAATAACCTTTTGGCAGATGTTTTGCCTAAAAAAGAGCTTAATGAATTCGGCAAATATCTTCTTAAGGGCGGAGAAACAAATAATTACGGCGAGCTTTTGGCGTGCAAATTTGCTTTGAAAATAGCCATTAAGAAAAAAGCGAAAAAAGTTTTTGGCGACAGCAAACTGGTTATCAATTATTGGTCAAAAGGATCCGTGAAAGAAGAAAATTTTTCGCGCGAGTTTTTTGAGCTTGTGGATTCGGTTATGGACTTGCGGAAAAAGTTTGAGAAAAAAGGAGGGGTAATAATTCATTTGCCGGGCAAAGATAATCCTGCGGATTTAGGATTTCACAGATAAGATTTTGACAAAGTCCGGGAAATTAGTTATAATAATTGAAAATTGGCAAGCCAGGCGATTACTGTTGTGCCTCACTATCGTTCAGCACACGCTGATTTATACGGATTTTGGCTGATTTATGCGGATATTATTTAATAGTATCAGCATGAATCCGCTTTAATCAGCATTTATCCGCGTCAGTGCCGAGCGGCAGCGAGGCACGATAGAGGAAAGTCCGGACGCCCCCGAGCACATAAGTTTTTATGTGCTCGGTAAAAAGGTAGCGGCTAACGGCCGTCGGGAGTAATCCTAGAGGTGCGAGCAGAGACGCTTTGATTCGAAAGAATCGGAGAAGCCCAATCCCAACGTAGCAGGCTTAATTCCGCCATAGGGATAAGAAAGCGGGAGTGAAACGGCTAAATCCTTACCGGGCGCAAGGTTGTGCCGAGCACATAAGTTTTATGTGCTCGGAATACCGCAAGACTCTGAGAGTAATCAAAGAGCTAGATAAATTATCGCTTAATACAAAATCCGGCTTATGGCTTGCCGGTTTTTTGTTTGGTTATTTTATAGCCATCGCTTTACTTTGCATTTCTTTGATCTTAAAATAAAGAGTAATGGTAAATGAATCATTAAATACACTTAAAGATATAAATGGCAGTTTGGGAAATTTAGTAACAAGCCAAAATTTATCACTAGCAGCCATAAGTGATAATTTAAATTCTTTAAATGAAAAAATAGTAGAATTAGCTAGTTCTTCTAGTCAAATTTCTAGGGCACTAATTGATTTAAATGATAATGGTCTTAATTTTAATAC
>QYPD01000015.1 GCA_007279775.1 Spirochaetia bacterium
AAAACATTATAACCTTCCATTCTGCGCTTCCGGCAGATAATGTCCATCGCGGTATTGCTCCGCAAATGGCCCATGTGCATCCCCTTTCCCGACGGATAAGGAAATTCTATTAAACCGTAAAATTTCGGTTTTTTGGAAAAATCTTTTGCGCTATATATTTTTTCCTTCTCCCAAATTTTTTGCCACTTTTTTTCGATTTCTTGGTGGTTAAACATTTTGAAAAGCCTTTATTTTATTTTGAAAGTAATGCTGAAAGAAGCTTTGCCGCCGGAATCCATGACAACGCCCGCCACGGGCATGATAATTTCCTTGAATTGGGAATCGCTTTCCATTTTCGCTTTGAAATCTATGATGTTCTGATAATCGTTCGCCCGGCCGTTAAACAATATATCCGAATTTCTTGATTGGATAAAAATTCTGTCTATGGAAGTATTTTTTCCTTTGGCGAAATCTATTAATTTTTCAATAATCGGAGAGAAATTGTAAATTCCTTCTTTGACTTTCAGCGCCAAGTCTACTTTAGTGTTAAAATCTTTCGCCTGTTTTTGAAGGTCGATAATTTCCTGCGATACCGATAAATTCGCCAAATTTGACAGCTGCAAATCAAGAGACTTCGCCATATTAATTATAAATACATCAACGAATATAAAAGAAATCAAAATCAGCGACAAAGAAGCCAGAACGGCGTTTCTCCACATTTTAGCGAAATTGATAATCCGGTATTGCCTGAATTCTTCTTCGGTTCCGGCGCTCGCGAGACTTATGATTATGTCTTTTGAACGCGGAATTAACCCTCTTAAGGCCGAACCCAAAACCGAAAACCAATCCGAACCCAAAGAAACCATCTGCTTGTCATTTATACTCCATTGGCCTGCCGGGTCTTTCAGACTTGCGGGCAGAACGACTTTCTGAACCATAAGACCGAAATTTTTACTTATAATTTCCGTTATTTTTTCTTCCAAAACCGGCGTGGAAAAGAAGATGTTTTTTATTTGCGTCTCCGGCCAATGGGAACCGACGAAATTCAGGGTTTTTTGCGTTTCCGAAACGACCATTTCCTCAACAACCGACATCTTTATCTGGCGTTCTTCGCTTTTTGGCCACGGCGCGAAATGGCTAAAATAAAAATTGTTGTTTTTTACAAATATGAAATTCAGGCCGTTGGCCCCCAAATACATCAAGACAAAATCCGGACTTTGCGGTAAGGCCGCAGCCACGACCCTGCTAAGAGCCAGACCGGCGTATTCAACGGCCACAACCACGAAATTCGCCTCTTTCAAACATTCAATAATATCGTCCACTATTCCGCCGAAAACGAAAGCTCCCAAAATTTCCAATTGTCCACCGTCAATTTTTATCTCGCCTATTTTTTGCCAGTCGGAATAAGCGGTCAAAAAATCCATCGGCGAAATCATTTGCAAATTCAATTTTGTGGCTTCTTCAAGATTATCCGATGCCGCCGTCGGCAAGTTGAACGATTGGGCGTAAATATTGTCGTCCGGGATGTTAACCACGGCATATATTTTCTTTTTCAATTTTGGCGTTATCCGCGAATGAAGCCCTACCAGAGCCTCTTTTAATTTATTTTTATCCAACACTTTCCCCTCTGACACTATCCCCGACGCCAAATTCAAAGATGTGAAAACCGATTTGTCGTTTCTGGCAAACGCAAATTTAACTGCCGAATCGGAAATTTCAATCCCGCCAATTTCTGGGGTAGAATTAAGGATTTTAAATATTTTTTTAAAATCGATTGGCATCATAATGAAATTTCTTTCTCTGATTCCAGTTCCGTCTTGCCGGTCTGGCTGTCAATTGAAACTATCACCCTTATCTGGCGGCGCTTATTTAAAACGCTGCCCAGCGAATCAATTTGGGTTTTCCCCGTTCCGGCGCAAGTGTCTTTGCAAATCGTTATTTGCGCAGAACTGTTTCCGATTGCTAATGTATACGGATTCGGGCTGGGATTGAAATTCGCGTCTCTGACAATTCTCATTATCGCGTCCTGAGCGCCGGACCTTGCCGCCGCCATCGCCTCTTCCGATAATTTCAAACCGAACCCGCCTTGCGCCAAATAATAAGAAATAAAAGCCAGCGCGATTCCCAATTCCACAATCAAACCCCCGACCAAAAGCGTCATTGATAAAGTAACTGCAGCTTTCTGGTTTTTTGCCATGATATTATTATAGTATAATTTTTAATAAATCCAACTACTCAGAAGAATCTTTTTTCGTTCTATCCCGCCCAAATTGTATTCCTTACAATGTTTACGAAGTTGAACTTCATAAACATTAGTAATATAATAAGCTTATGATAAAACCTGCTTTTGTTAATAATCAAATTTATCATATCTACAATCGGGGCGTAGAAAAAAGAAATATATTCTTGGATAAACAAGATTATTTTCGTTTTATTCACAATCTATTTGAATTTAACGATGAAGAGCCTGCGACAAATATTTATTACAAATTGCCCTATCTCCAATCTTACGAAGTTCAACTTCGTAAAGTTGAAGCCAAGGAAAGGGCGCCACGGAAAATGTTTGTAGAAATTTTAGCCTTTTGTTTGATGCCAAACCATTTTCATTTACTAATAAAACAAAAAATTGATAATGGAATTGTTAGATTTATGCAAAAACTTGGCACCGGTTACACAAATTATTTTAATAATAAAAATAAAAGAGTTGGAAGTTTATTTCAAGGAAGATTCAAAGCTGTCTTGGTTGAAAAAGATTCTCATTTTATCCATCTTCCATATTATATACACCTTAACCCTTTGGATATCAATCATCCAGAGTGGCGGAATAAAGAAATTAAAAATTTAAACGAGGCGGTTAAATTTTTAGAAAATTATAGATGGAGCAGCTTCCCGGATTATATTGGCAAGAAAAATTTTCCTTCGGTTACTCAAAGAGAATTCCTTGATGATTTTTTTGACGGACCGGAACAATATAAAAAAGATACCCTAAAATGGCTTAAGGAAATCAATTTAGAAGAAATAGACGACTTAGTGTTAGAATAAACCAAACCTTACGAAGTTCAACTTCGTAAGGTTTTCGTAAGGTTTGCTTATTTATTTTTACTGGCCGGTTTCGCCTGTTTGCGCCGGAGTTGGAGTTGGAATCTGGGCCTGCGGCCCTATTTGCGGTTGCGCCGCTTGAGAATTTTTTATGTAAGAAATAACCTGGCTTGTTTCGCTCAATTTACTCTTCCAAATAATTTGCTTTTCGCTTAAATACAAATTGTCTTCCGGACCCCAAAACGCCTGGCTGAATTTTGCCAAGCTAAGGGGATTTTGGGCATCGCTTGTTTTTTGAAAAAACCATACATCCGAAAGATGGAAGCGCGGAAAATAAGAAGGCTTGCCTATGTAGATATCGCCCGTTGATAAATAAACCGCCCAATAATCATCGCCGCCGGATTTTTTAAAATTCTGCCAGTAAATCACGCCCGCCAAGACAATAATCAAAACAACGACCACGGCCAATAAAATTTTGTTTAGTTTAGACATATTTATTTTACCCGCTATTTAACCCTCATTATCCATACAACTGCCATGTTTATAGGACGGGTTTCGCTGCCGCCGGTACTATTCACATAATAAGTTCCATCAACCCATTCACCAGCCTTAGGAGTATTATTACCGTGTTCCGTTGCTGTTCCAACTCCAGAACCAAACCCATGTGTATGACTTTTAAGTTCATCCGCCTGCAATGTGCCGCTTATACTGCCTCCCCTTAAAAATCTGGCATCTCCATTCAAGTTAGGAATTGTTTGGCCATTATAAGGTGAATTCGAATCACTTAACACTTGTCCATTGGCTTCTACCCAACCGGATGGTAAAGCTGGCGTATTAGTAAATGACTTATGCCAAGCGATAATGGAACCTATAGGGACTATGCCAAATCCAGATATAGCGCCATAAACCTGCAATTTCGTCGCCGGAGTCGTCGTCCCGATGCCGACGTTGCCGCCGGAATAATAAATCGCGCCGCCGCCCGTTGGAGGGTTTGCGGAAGGAGAAGTCCACCCCCACACCAAACGAGTTAAAAAAAACATTAAAGCAATAACCAAAACAATGGTTACCGTGAATGATTTTGAATTTATAAATGAATTAATTTTATTTTTCATATTTCTAATTTTATATTCTTTGAAGTTTTCTTTCCAATAATGCCACCCTTTTCTCTAAGACCGCGAATTCATCAATATCTACTTTCTTCTTTAAAGAATTTTTAATAAATTCAACATCGCTTTTAATTATCTCAACATCCGTTGCCATAGAACCAATCATTTCAGTATGAATATTAATTTTTCCACCAATATCTTCTAATTTTCCATCGACTTTATCGATTTTCTTGCTGAATTTAATGTCTAAGGCCTGATGCCCTTCAATAACCAGGTCAAATTTGGAATCGATATCTTCCAAAAGCACGCCGAAACGCCGTTCGGTTGCCGATAAATCAATTTTTTTTATCTTTTTCTTTATCATATTATTTTATTCCCGTTTTAATTTCTAAACGTCTTAATCTTTTTTCAAAATTGATTATTTCGGAACGGAAAACTATATTATTCAATTTTGATTTAATATCTTCTATTTCTATTTTCATTTCCGTAAAACGGTTATCCATTTCGTCCCGCAGATTTTCTATTTTTCTATCCAATATGTTTATTCTTTCTTCCAGACTATCAAATCTATCGTTTAAACTTACGAAATTTTTATCGTTTGCCGTAAATCTTTCATTCACCGCAAAAAACTCCTTTCGAATAAGGATGCCCAAATCTTCAATTGTGCTTATCTTCTTTTTCTTCATACTATCTATGATTTTAATAACTTTGAGAAATAAAAGCAACTGAATATTATCCACCCTTTGAATTTACGCTGACGGCGAATATTACGAAGTTTACGAAGTTTACGAAGTTGAACTTCATAATATTAGTCCTTACTACATGCGCGAAGTTGGATGTATGGCATGGTGACATCAACCGAAGCCACGCCCGTGGAAGCGGAGTTGAAAGCGGCGATGTCAACGGTGTGGGTGTGAGCGCCGGCTGATCCTGTAGTGGTTACCACTGTTGGAGCACTACCACTGCCAGATGTGTCCATTCCTCCTGCCGCTCCCCCACTATGTGTATGCGCTCCCTGACTATCTGTTGCGGTGGCTGGCGGATTAACGCTGTGCGAATGGGCAGGAACATCAGTGATGGTTCTGTTTGCTAAATCAGTCAAAGCAGTTCCTGTTGTTCCAGTATTTGTTCCACCCGATGGCGTGCCAACTACGGTGCGGCCGCGCGCGGCCGTATATTCGGTCCAACCAGAAGGACAATTTGCTAAATTGAAGAACATAACCGCTCCGCTGGGAACTCCTCCCAACGAGGAAGTCGGGCTGCCAGCGGGCGGTTGATTCGCGCCAGGACCCGTGAAAGCCATTACGCCAACAGCAATTAATAAGCCTGCTGTTATGGCAGATAATGCTATGAATAGATATTTTGATTTATTTTTCATTTTTATAGAAGCGAATAATCGCTAATATCAAGCGAAGACTCGCGAAATATATATTCGACCTTTTTATTATAACATATTTAAAATTTATTTAGAACGAGCTTTATCATATACACGGCGAACTATTTCTAATTTAGAACCCCCAAAATTTACCAATAAAAGAAGCCTGTAATCCGTCCCTTTTAAATAATACCATATTTGCTTCTTTTCTTTAAATGTAAGAACAGGAAGATGTTTTATCTCTAAAAGAATTTTATCATCTATGACAAAATCGGGGACATAAACTCCTACTTTTTTATTATTATAAAAAATGGGGATTTGTTTTTGGCTGGCAAAATCAATATTTCTAAATTTAAATTCTTCTTCAAGCGCTTTTTGGTAAATTGATTCTTTGAATGCCGAACCGAACTTTTTCCAAATTTCAAATATTGCCCCAACTATTTCATAGCTTAATTCTGGGTAAAGTAAATCTGGATTTTCAACTTTCGCGTCTTTTCGCGTAGATATTCGCATATTTTCGCTTCTATTAAGGAGAGTAATTAATTATAACGTCATCCACCCTCGGGCCGGCGGTTTGGGCGGCGTTGGAATAAAGGAAAATCTTGTAGCGGAAATATCTAACGTTATTGTGATATTGCAAATTTATTTGTGCCGGGTATCCGGGGCCGATTGGGGCGTAATAAGTGGTATTTGAGCCGTCAGGACCTTTAAAATCCCAAGAAGCTGTCGTGGCCGTATTAACGCGGTAATCCGAAGAGCCGCAAAGTCCCGGGTCGGAGCAATTAACGCTTATCCAACCGATATAGTCATTCCAGGCCCAGCCAGTAAAAGCGCCTGTTGTGGGATTGACAGTGACACAATACTCTCCTGCTCCAAATCCGTCAGAAGGATCGCAAGATATTTGAGTAGGACTATTTTCAGAACTAAAAGATATCCAACCAATATTGTCGTTCCAAGCCCAACCGGAAAGTTCGCCTGTAGTAGAATTGCGGCTGACTTTAAAATTTGAAGACGCGCAAATATCTCCGCCTGGAGAAGTAGCGCAATCCAAAGCGATTTCCAAGATATTACTATTGTAAGCGTAGCCAGTTAATTGGCTTATTCCGACGTTGACCGTGCTTGAGGAATGATTAAAACTTATCCAGCCCACAGAATCATTCCATGCGTATTTATAAACCGAATCAATAGCGCCGGTGCCGCCGCCGGTCAAAGAAAGATTGGAAGCTATTTGAAATTTAACGCTTGTCCCAGATGACTGATTCCCTGCTGTATTAACGCGGTAATCCGAAGAGCCGCAAAGTCCCGGGTCGGAGCAATTAACGCTTATCCAACCGATATAATCGTTCCAAGCGTAACCGGTAAAAGCGCCGGTTGTCGGACTAACATTAACTTTATAATTTGAAGTTTCGCAAACGCCCGGGTCGGAACAATTAAAGCTTATCCAGCCGATTGAATCGTTCCAAGCATAACCTGAAAGTTCGCCTGTAGTAGAATTGCGGCTGACTTTAAAATTTGAAGACGAACATATATTCCCTGATGGCGAAGTGGCGCAATCCAAAGCGATTTCCAAGATATTACTATTATAAGCGTAACCCGTTAATTGGCTTGTTCCAACATTAACGGTGCTTGAAGAATGATTAAAACTTATCCAGCCCACAGAATCATTCCATGCGTATTTATAAACCGAATCAATGGCGCCGGTGCCGCCGCCGGTTAAAGAGCTACTCTGCCACATAATCGTGTTTAACGCGACGCCGTTTGCCGCGCCAGTGTCAAAAATTGAAGAAATTAGATTCGCTGTCGCTTGGCCCGCGCTCCATGAAGTTTTGACTTTATAATCCGAACTGCCACAAGCGTTCGGCTCGGCGCAATTGAAGCTTATCCAGCCGATAATATCGTTCCACGCCCAACCGCTAAAAACTCCTGTTGAAGGGCTAATTGTTACCTGGTAAAAATACGAAGAACTTGCCGTGGCGCTGTCAAAACTTATCCAGCCGATGACGTCGTTATACGCCCAACCCGAAAGATTGCCGCTGCCGTCGTTTGAAACTTTAAAATTGCTCGTTCCGCAAATATTGCCGTTAGGAGAAGTGGCGCAATCTAAAGCAATATAACCAAGAGAAGAACTGGCGTAACCGCTAAGCTGAGAGGAACTGGCGTTAACATTGCCTGTTGAATAAAAATCAATCCAGCCAATATTGTCGTTCCAGGCGAAATGTTCGGTTGAAGTGGCGGAAATATTTGTGGCGGCATCCGCAAAATGAAAAATTGAAAATGTAAATATCAAAACGACAGTGCAAAATGCAAAAATTTTAAATTTTTCAGCCCGAGGCTGATCCGCCATTGGCGGAAAATTATAATTTTCCATTTTGATTTATTATAATCCTTGTATTCTTATCGCCCCTGTTGTCGTTGAATAATCAACGCCCGTTGAACTGGCGAATTTATTGTTTTCGGAAGTAATCGGCCCTGTTTGTCCCGAACCGCCGGACCAATCGGTTTGATTGAAAATTTTATTTGAACTGCGAGTGAAATAGCTTATTCTTAAAAGCGAACCCCCTTGCGTCCATGAAATATGAACGTTTATTTTCTGCGTTGACGGGTCGTCAATCACGCCAGTCGTTCCCGGCCCGTTTGTACAAGTCGTCGTCGCCTCGCTTGAGATATTTCCGGCGCCGCAAGAATCCCTGTTGACGTTTTCAATGGAAAAATAAATGCCGAAATTCCGGTCTTCAACCGTAGTGGAAGTCGCGCCTGAAACAATCGCGTATGTTGTGCTTGTCGCGTTTAAATAAAATTGGGAGCTTGCGCCTTTCGCGGCCGGCGGATTATAGATATTAAACCAGCTCGCTTCGGAAATATTGCGCAGATTGTCCGAATACTGCTGCGCCAGAGAAGTTGCGATTTGAACGTTTTTTGTTTCTAAATTGCTCCTTAAAACCGGCGCCATAATCCCAATGGTGCCGCCAATTAAAATCGCGCCAACACCGATGGCGATTAAAATTTCGGCTAGGGATTGCCCAGACGAATAATTGCAAGATTGCAAAATTGCAGGATTACAAGATTTTTTTTGTTTAATTTTCATTTTTCTTTGTGCTTAAATGACGTAATTTTAGAATTCTTTAAAT
>QYPD01000019.1 GCA_007279775.1 Spirochaetia bacterium
CTTTTAATGCCGTTTCAAAAGAATGAATAAAATAAGGTTCGTCGGATTTCCTTTTTTGGCCGGCATGGGCGGCTTCGGCAAATTTAAAAGCGCGCCTGATAAATTCAATTTCTTTTTCGGATTTAGGAGACTTTTTCTGGAATTCAATTAATAAATCCTTTAAATCCATAGCGCTATCAGTATATATTATTTCTTATGCGGATTGTAGTTTAGGCAAGATTTATCGGAGCACCTTTCCGGGATTGTTTTGGTCCCTTGCATCATCAGAGAACCGCAAAGCTTGCAAATATCGCCTGTCGGTTTAGCTTTCATTATAAAATTGCATTTTGGATAATTTGAGCAGGAATAGAACGCGCCGAATCTGCCGCGACGTTCAATAATTTCACCATCGCACTTGGGGCATTTAACTCCGGTTTTCGCTTTAGCCTCTTCTTCGGCGCTCTTTTTAATAAAACGGCATTTGGGATAATTTGAGCAAGCGACAAATTTGCCGAATTTTCCTTCGCGTTCAATAAGCTTTCCAACTTCGTCCCGCTTCGCGGGATCTCGCGTAGCGAGACATTTCGGACAAATTTCTCCGGTTTCCTTCGGACCTTCCATTATAGAGCCGTCTATTTTTCTCGCTCCGGAACACTCGGGGAATTTCTTACAACTTAAAAATTTTCCCGTCCGCGAAAGCTTGATCACCATCAACCCGCCGCAAACCGGACATTTTATTTTTTTATCCGCTTCGCCCAAATCCGTGATTTTTCCAGCAGTTTTTTCTTTTTCTTTCACGTCTTTTGAAAACGGTTTATAAAAATCACCGAGCATTTTTTCGTATTTTCTTTTTCCTTCGGCGATTTCATCCAATTCATTTTCCATTTCCGCGGTAAAAGAATCGCTAATGTATTTCGCGAAATTTTTCTCGAGAAAATCGCTTACCACTTCGCCGGTATCGGTGGGTTTTAACGTCTTGTTTTCCTTTATCGCGTAACCCCTATCTTGGATTGTTTTTATAATCGTGGCATAAGTGCTGGGCCTGCCAATTCCCCGCTTTTCAAGCTCTTTGATAAGGCCCGCTTCGGTGTACCGGCCCGGCGGTTCAGTTTGCTTGCCCTCGCTTGAAATATTAAGAAGCTTCAAATAATCGCCTTTTAAAACTTGTGGAAGCTCAACATCTTCTCCACGACTTGCCATATCGGCCGCAAGCCACCCCGGGAAAACTATGACACTGCCGTTTACGGAAAAATCCGGAATTGTTTCTTGTCGCTTGTTATTTGTCGTTTGTAATTTGTTTGAGATATTCGCACTTATTTTTGTCCTTAAAATTTTGGCGTCCGCCATCTGCGAAGCTATCGTTCTTTCCCAAATTAATTTATAAAGTTTTTTCTGCTCTTCGGTCGCCCCGGCGGATTTTTTAACCGCGTTTGCCGGACGAATGGCTTCATGCGCTTCCTGCGCATTTTTGCTTTTTGAAGAATAAACTTTCGGCAATAAATATTTTTTTCCGAATTCTTTTTCTATCATCTGATAAATTTGCGGCAGCGCTTCCTTGCTCAAATTAAAACTATCCGTTCTCATATAAGTTATAAGTCCCTGTTCGTACAATTTTTGGGCGATAGCCATTGTTCGCGACGGCGAAAAGCCCAAGCGCGAACTTGCCGCCTGCTGTAAAGTGGCGGTGATAAAAGGCGACCGGGGAGAACGCTTTATTTCTGTTTGGCTGACTCCCGTTGTTTCCCAATCATTTTTTTGCGCGATTTCAATAATACGGTTAGTCGCTTTTTCGCTTTTAGGCTGCTCATCGCAAATAAGAATTATTTTCCCGCCTTTTTTTGTTCTAAACTCTCCCGTTATAATCCAATAATCTTCGAAAATAAAAGCGCGGATTTCTCTTTCACGTTCCATTATTATACGCAGAGCCGGAGACTGAACTCTGCCCGCGGACAATCCATAACGTACTTTTTTCCAAATAAGGCCCGAAAGATCGTAGCCTACAAGCCTGTCCAAAACTCGGCGCGCCTCCTGCGCCTTTACCAAATCAAAGTCTATTTCCCTGGGATGTTTAATAGCTTCATTAACCGCCGAATCGGTTATTTCATTAAAAGTTATTCTTTTGACTTTTGAGTTTTCTTTGCCGTTCAAGCCGAGTGTCTCAACTAAATGCCAGGCTATCGCCTCGCCTTCCCTGTCCGGGTCAGTAGCAAGAAGTATTTGTTCGGCTTTCTGGGAATCGCTTTTTATATCGGAAATTATTTTTTCCTTGCCTTTAATCGTTTCGTAATGCGGCAAAAACCCCGCCTCAATATCTATGGCTTTTTTATTGCTTTTCGGCAAATCACGGACATGCCCGATGCTCGCCTTAACCACATATCCTTCTGGTAAATATTTTGCAATTGTTTTTGTTTTCGCCGGAGACTCAACGATTAAAAGTTTCATTTTATTGCGTATCCTTGGCCCGCTTCTTTCAGAATATCTCTTATTACAAGCAGGGCAATAACTTGATTAACCTTTTGCGGTTCAAGTTTAGTAATTTCGATTATTTTGTCAATCCCAACGGGCAAACCCGCTTGCTCTATCGTTTCAAAGATAATTTTTTCTTTTCCATTCAAATCGCCCGGAATTTTTCGTTTTTCCGTTTCAAAATCAAAACCCAAATCTTCAAAAACGTCTTCTATCGCGCTTATGAGCCTTGCTCCGTCCCTGACCAGCTTATGCGAACCGAAATAATTTGAATGGTTCATCGGCCCAGGCGCCACGAAAACTTCTCTGCCTTGTTCCGCCGCTAAGCGCGCCGTCACTAGCGCGCCTGACTCCTTGGGCGCCTCAACAACGACCGCGGCAACGCCTAATCCGCTGACTATCCTGTTACGTTCAAGAAATTGATGCTTCATCGCCAGTGTTCCCGCCGGATATTCCGAAATAATTGCTCCGCCGGTTTCAATTATCATTTTTGCCAAATTTTCATTTTGCCTGGGATAAATCAAGTCCAATCCACAAGCTAAAACGGCGATTGTTTTTCCTCCTCCTAAAAGCGCGCCTTCATGCGCCGCCGTGTCTATTCCCATGGCCAAGCCGCTCACCACAACTATTCCTTTTTTGGCGAATTCTTGAGCCATTTCTTTGGCAACAGCCCTGCCGTAAGCCGTTGCTTTGCGCGTGCCAATAATGGCGATTTTCGGCGGCTCAACCAACGATTTTCCCAAAAGATCGCCCAAATAAAAAATTTCTTTCGGTGGATTTGGAATTTCTTTTAGCAGGGCGGGATAGTCCGCCTCTCCAAGGGAGACACGATTGATTTTTAACGCATTCATTTTATAATTATATAATAATATGAATGGATGAAAAAGATATGCCAGGTAGTGAAAACTCGATTTAAGCTCGCCTCGCAAAATATTTTTGATAAATTATGAGGTCGTTATTATGGTAAGGATATATTAAATTAAACAAAGATTATTCGGCTCGCTTTATTTTGATTTTGCGCAGTCGAGTTTCTACTACCTGGTATGAATTTCAAAAAACGTTTATTAATTGTAATCGGCATCCCATTGGGAATCTGCGTGCTTTTAATCGGAATGATAGTTTTTCTTGGCTTTGACATCGGGAACAGAGCGGGAAGCGCAAACGAGAAAAGACTTACTTTTATTTCTCGGCTGGCGGTCGCCGATTCCTTGGCGTCTTTAAAAAAAGATTCCGAGCAAATTAAAAACTACTATGCCATTCTTGAAAATATTTTGCCCAAGCGGGACCGCCTTGTTCTTTTCCCAAGAGACTTAAACGCGATAGGCAATCAAGATAACTTAAACATTAATATCACTCTCGGCCAAGGAACAGGGAGCGGCGAAAAAGGATTTTGGCAAACGAATTTTAAAATAACCGGAAGCGGAACTCTTGAAAATTTCATCAAATTCATAAAAACGCTGGAGAGCGGTCAATATCTAATTGGCCTTGAAAGTATTGACTTTGGAAGAGAGGGTGATAATTTTAAAACGCTGTTAAACGGCGAGGTTTTTTCAATGTAACAATGTTTAAAAATAAACAAGAATTGATATTCATAGCGACCAGTATTTTACTTATTTTATTTTTGGCGGTTTTTATTTTTTATTCAATCAATTTCTTGTTTGAAAAAACAACCGAGACTCTCAGCCAAGATATTTCCCAAACGCAAAAAAACGCCAAATTCAATTTGGAAGGTTTAAAAAAATTGGGCATTATACAAGAATAAGCCGAAATTTTTGGGCGTGTAGTTCACCCCGTAGAGCAACGGCGATTGAGGCAATTCAATTTTTCAAAAATAACACGAATAATTATGTTTTAATTAAAATCTAAATTTAATCGGCTTTCGCGAGTTGCCTTAAAATTGTTATCGCCGTTGTCTCGCGGGGTTCAGTTGGTCCGACCGAAGTCGGACTCCGACAGCGGTCGGAGTAGAACGCTGTCCTGACCCCGATACTAAAATTTGCGCGCATAGTTCAATGGTAGAACGCTATCCTGATAAGATAGAGGCTCTTGGTTCGATTCCAAGTGCGCGCACAAAAATAGCGCAAATTTAGTACGGGGCAAGTAAGACAGAAGTTGAAGGCATGCCCCATATACCAGCTTTGCTGTTATACGGGGTTCGATCCCTCCCACGCCCACAAAAGTGACTCAAAGCTATAAAATAAAAACCTCACTCGTGAAGCAGATTAAAAATTTCTCTTTTCAATTTATACGTATTCCCATGCTTTAATAACCCTAAATAAGAATTCAGTGTTTCGCTTGAGGGATTTTTTTCTAATCGCTTAAACATTCGTTTTTTTGTGGATGTCCGCAAGACTCGATAGTCCGGAAAGTTCACCCAGCCTAAAAAATCAACGCCCGAAGCTAAAGTTTTTATAAACATCTTTTCCGGATGAAGTTCAAGCGCTAAATGGCTTTTCAAAAAATTCCGAATTGGGTTTATTAAATTTTCGAGCCAAATTTTATTATCAGAAAGAATCATTAAATCATCAGCGTAGCGAATATAATATTTCGCTTTTAGTTTATGCTTTACAAATTGGTCAAATTCATTCATATAAATGTTAACGAAAAGTTGCGAAGTTAAATTGCCAAGTGGAAGTCCCACTCCGGGGCTGGCAGAATGAAAACTGCTGATGATTCCATCTAAAAGCCATAAAATATTTTTATCGGGAATATATTGCCCTAAAATTTTCATCAAAATTTCGTGGTCAATATTCGCGAAAAATTTCCTGATATCGCACTTCAAAACCCAGCAAGTTCTTGTATTGTTCCCGTTAACTTTATACGCTAAAGAACGAAATCTGTTAATGGCTTTATGTGTTCCCTTATTATTTCTGCACGAATAAGAATCGGCGATAAACGTTTTGTCAAAAAAGGGATATAATTTGCGATAAATAGCGTGGTGCAAAAGCCTGTCGCGAACAGCCGCCTTATGGATATTCCTCGGTTTTGGGTCGCTGATGCTAAACGCTTTATAGCCGCCGTGGGCGTAAACGCGCGCCGAAAGTTCGTTATGAAGCGAAAAAATATTATCCATAAGCCGCATAGAAAATTTTTGGACGTCTAATTTGCGCCGCTTGCCTCGCAGAAATTCCTTCCATGCTTCCAATAAGTTTTCTATACTTATAATATCTTCAAATTTATGAGCGAATTGAATTTTCATAAAAATTTTCTTGGAACGCCCCCCCCCGCAGGATTCACATTGCCAATTATCCAAAAATTTATTCAAACTTACAA
>QYPD01000025.1 GCA_007279775.1 Spirochaetia bacterium
ATCAAAACCGGGCAGCAAATTTTTGATATAATCCGCTTCCCAATCTTCAATTTCAAAAAATCCAAGTTTCATTTATAAGGCAATCCAAATTTACGAATTCATCCGAATTTTCGAATGGCTACGAATATTTTTGTAGTTATTCGGATTTGTTTGTAGATTCGGATTATTATTTTCGGATTGATATTATTTTTTCGCCTTTATTATTTCATCAACCAAGCCGTATTCTTTGGCTTCCACTGCCGTGAGCCAAAAATCGCGGTCGGTGTCTTTTTCTATTTTGGAGAGAGGCTGGCCGGTGTGCTTGGAAAGAATTACATTAAGCCTGTCTTTTATTTTAATTATGTGCTTCGCCGTAATTTCAATTTCAATCGCCGGCGCCATTCCTTCGCCTCCGCCCATTACCTGGTGAATAAGCATTTCAGAATTCGGCAAAGTAAATCTTTTTCCTTTTTTCCCGGCTGCCAAAAGCACCGCGCCCATTGAAGCGGCGATGCCGATGCAAATTGTTGAAACGTCTGGTTTGATAGTTTGCATTGTGTCATAAATCGCGAGACCGGCAGTTACCGAACCGCCCGGAGTGTTAATGTAAACCTTAATATCTTTTTTCGGGTCTTCGTGCTCCAAAAAAAGAAGTTGGGCGATAATGGCGTTCGCCATTCCGTCGCTGATTGCTCCACCAATCAAAACTATCCGCTCTTTAAGAAGACGTGAATAAATATCATAGACGCGTTCGCCGGAACTCGTTTTTTCTATGACCGTCGGAATTAAATATTCGTTGTTTTCCATGATAAACCGATCCCAATCTACAAATTCATACGAATCTACAAACACGTTCGAATAAAAGCTATTCGTAGCCATTCGAAAATTCGGATGAATTCGCAGTTTCGGATTGCTTTTATTATAAATCTATTTAAGGAATTTCACAATCAAGAGAGCAACGATGTTGATGACTTTAATCAAAGGGTTAATTGCCGGGCCGGCGGTATCTTTATAAGGGTCGCCAACCATGTCTCCGGTAACCGCCGCTTTGTGCGCTTCCGAACCCTTGCCGCCGAAATTTCCATCTTCAATATATTTTTTGGCATTGTCCCACGCGGCTCCGCCCGAAGTCATTGAAATTGCCAAAAAAAATCCCGAAATAATGGAACCGATAAGGAATCCCCCCAGCGCTTTAGCGCCCAATAAGAAACCGACCAAAATAACGGATAAAACCGGAATCAATGCCGGTAATATCATTTCTTTTAACGCCGCTTTTGTAACAATATCTACTGCCGCCCCATAATCCGGCTTTGCCGTGCCTTCCATAATTCCTTTAATTTCCCTAAATTGCCTGCGCACTTCCTGAACTACCGCGCTCGCGCTTTTACCAACGGCCTTCATCGCGATTGAAGCAAAAATGTAAGGAACCGCCGCTCCCAAAAACAACCCCACCAAAACCATCGGATCGTCCAATGTGAATTTTATCGTTGAACTAACGTTTTTAGTGTAACTTGAGAAAAGCACCAAGGCTGCCAATCCCGCCGAAGCGATGGCATAGCCCTTGGTAACCGCCTTGGTAGTATTTCCCACCGCGTCCAAAGCATCGGTAATTTGCCTCACTTCTTTTGACTGATTTGTCATTTCCGAAATTCCGCCAGCGTTGTCGGTTATCGGACCAAATGAATCTATCGCCACGATGATTCCGGCAACCGAAAGCATTGCCATTGCCGAAATCGCTATGCCGTAAAGTCCGACAACGTTATAGCTCAAAAGCACAGCTGCCCCGATTATCAAAATCGGCGCCAATGTCGCTTCCATCCCAACTGAAAGTCCCATAATAATATTTGTTCCGTGCCCAGAAGACGAAGCTTCTGCTATTGATTTAACCGGCCGATATTTTTTAGCGGTGTAATAGTCTGTAACTAAAACCATAAACGCTGTAACCAAAAGCCCTATCAAAGAACACAAGAAAACGTTCCATGAATTTTCTTTGAAGAAAGTATTCGCCACGTAGTAAAAGAAAATTCCCGAGATTATAATCGCCGAAAACAATCCCTTATAGAGCGCGAACATTATGTTTGTTTTATTTTCCCCGAGCTTCACAAACAAACTGCCGATGATTGAAGCGATAATAGCCGAAGAGCCGAGAGCCAAAGGTAAATAAACTCCGGTCGTTCCCAAAATCGCGAACCCCAAAAGCATCGCCGCTATCAAAGTGATAGCGTAAGTTTCAAAAAGGTCGGCCGCCATTCCGGCGCAATCGCCCACGTTGTCTCCCACCGCATCGGCTATGACACCCGGATTTCTCGGGTCATCTTCCGGAATTCCGGCTTCAACCTTGCCAACTAAATCAGTGCCGACATCGGCGGCTTTAGTATAAATGCCTCCGCCTAATCGCGCGAAAACCGAAATCAAACTCGCGCCAAACCCCAAACTTATCAAAACACTAACGTCTTTAGTCAAAAAATAAAATAAACCAACCGCCAATAAAGCCAACGCCACAACCAAAAATCCGGTAACTGAACCGGCTTTAAAAGCCAAAGAGAGCGCTTGCGGCAATCCTGTTTTCGCCGCTTCGGTCGTTTTGGCGTTTGAACGAACCGCTATATTCATTCCGATATAGCCCGCCACCGCAGAAGCCAAAGCACCCGTCAAAAATCCCAAAACTGAAAGCCAGCCGAAAGCGAAATAGAGCGCGATTGAAATCAAGACCGCGACAATGGCAACTGTTTTATATTGCCTGTTAAGATAGGCTTTTGCCCCCAAACGAATCGCCAAAGAAATTTCTTTCATTTTCGCATCACCCTCGGGCTGTTTTTTTAGCCAGAAAATAATATAAAGGCTGTATAAAATTGCGACCGCTATCGGAACAAACGTAAAATAATAAATGTTCATTTGTTAATTTTTAATTTCTAATTTTAAATTTTGAAAGAATGTTACAATGACCGAATTTTAAAACTTTTTAAAATTAAATCATTCAAAATTATTTCGAAATTCGAAATTGAAAATTTGAAATTTAATTCCTCGACTTAATTATTCTTCGCTCGGTTTTTCTTCTTTAACTTTTTCCGCTTCTCCGGCTTGCCCTTCAACGCTCAATTTTTGAGGATCAAATTGGACAACATCTGGTCGTGAATCGGAACGAACGTCTATTTTCCAACCGGTAAGCTTGGCCGCCAGCCGAACGTTCTGACCGCCTTTGCCTATCGCCAAACCCAATTGGTCTTCGGGCACCATTACCCGCGCTTCCCTTCTCGGCAAAATTTCGACCGAAACCACTTTCGCCGGAGACAAAGAAGCCGCGATAAATTTATCAGGCGCTTCCGACCAACCGATAATGTCTATTTTTTCGTTTCCCAATTCATTTGTAACCGCCATAACCCGTGTGCCGCGCTGGCCCACCAAAGAACCGATCGGGTCCACGCCCTCGGCTTTTGAGCCGGCGGCGATTTTCGTACGGCTTCCCGCTTCGCGAGCCACCGCCTTAATCTCAACTAATTCATCGTGAATTTCCGGAACTTCCATTTCAAAAAGTTTTGAAATGAATTTCGGATGACTGCGCGAAAGAATCAAGCCCGGCACTCTTGTTTCGTCTTGAACCGCCAAAAGATAAAAACGCAGTCTTTCGCCGATTCTGTAATGCTCGCCAGGAATGGATTCCGTGTAAAACATAATTCCGCTCGCTCTGCCTAAATCAACGTAAACGCTTCCGCGTTCAACCCTTTGAACCGTTCCGCTCACTATTTCGCCTTCTTTGCCGATGTATTCTTTTTTTACCGAGTCTCTTTCAATTTCCCTTATTTTTTGCAAAATAACCTGTTTGGCGGCCTGCGAAGCGATTCTGCCAAAATCCGATTCGTCCTCTAATGCAAATTCAAGCTCGTCGTCGACTTTAACGCCGGATTTTATTTCTTTCGCTTCTTTCAGCCAAATGTGTCTGTCGGGATTGTAAACAGGCAAAAGCTCTTCTTCGAATTCAACTCTTTCTTTTTCAACTTCTCCTTCCGCAAGCTCTTCTTTTACGCGAACCGAATTCCCATCAACCACAAGTTTAACCTGCGAAAATTTCATATCGCCGGTTTTAGGATTTAATTTACATTTAATAAGCTCGCCTTTTTTGCGGTATTCTTTTCTATAAGCCGCGGCGAGAGCCGCTTCAATGGCGCCGAAAATCGCTCCGGCATCTATTCCTTTTTCTTGGGCAATCGTCTCAATCGCCCGATTCAAAGCTTTTAAATCAAGCATATTGTATAAAAATAATCCTAATTTACAAATTTATCCGAATTTACGAATACCTAGAAATATAGTCATTCGTATTTATTTTGTAGATTCGGATGAATTCGTAGTTTCGGATCGCCTTATAATAATAGATAAAAGAATAAAAAGTGTCAAATATATAGAAAATAAAACAGGGGCATCCGGAAATCAATTCCGAACGCCCCCCCGCCCGTGAATGGTGACTACTTTGTCTGCGCATAATCTTTTACCTCCTCGATTCTATCGAGTTTGAAACCAGACGGCGCCACCCTCTCTGCTAACCTCTCAATTTCCTCCTTCGGCATTCCGATAGGAATTTTTGCCACTGAAGTTGGCACCTTCGGTAACCGCTGCACAAAAGCTTCCGCAAATGGGTTAACGACTGCGTCCGAATCCTCCTTGTAAATCGCCTTCCATAATTGCCACATCGCATTCACCCCTTTCTAAAATTGGTAAGTTGCTTTTATAGTAATAATTACCATACCGCCTAATACCCACACAATGTCATAGAATCTTTATCCTGTCAACAATTTTCTTGCGTGAACGCGACTCGTCAACTATAATTGAGTTATTATGAAATTTGTCCACCTGCATACCCACAGCCATTACTCCTTGCTCGACGGCTTGGCAAAAATTGACGACATCATAGACCGCACCAAAGAATTGGGAATGAAAGCCGTCGCCCTCACCGACCACGGAAACCTTTACGGCGCGATTGAATTTTACAAAAAAGCCGTTAAAGCCGATGTGAAGCCGATTTTGGGAGTTGAAACTTATGTCGCTCCCCGTTCGAGATTTGAAAAGGAAAATAAAATAGACGACCAATATTCTCACTTGATTCTGCTTTGCGAAAATAACACCGGCTGGAAAAATTTAATCCAGCTTGTCACAAAATCTTATCTTGAAGGATTTTATTACAAGCCCCGCGTGGACAAAGAAATTTTAAAACAGCACAGCGAAGGGCTCATCGCGCTTTCGGCCTGCGTTGCCGGAGAAATTTCGCAACTCATTTTAAACCGAAGCCTTGAAGAAGCCGAAAAAGCGGTGCGAGAATACCAGGAAATTTTCGGCAAGGAAAATTTTTTCCTTGAAATCGGCTACCATCCGAATTTTGCCGATGCTGAAAAAGCAAACATCGGATTGAAAAAACTTTCCGAAATAACCGACGCTCCGCTCGTGGCAACCCAAGACATCCACTATATGAAGCCTGAAGATGCCGAATACCATGATATTCTTTTGGCGGTTCAAACGGGTAACAAAACTTCCGACGACGACAGACTCACATTGAAAGCCGACGACTTTTCTATGCGCTCGCAAGAAGATATGATGGAATTTTTCAAAGACACTCCAGAAGCGATTGAAAATACGGTTAAAATCGCCGAAAGGTGCGAAGTTAGCATCACACTGAATAAAATTCTTCTTCCCACTTTCCAGTTGCCCGAAGGCGAAACTTCTTCCATTGAATACCTTAAAAAATTGGCGAACGAAAGGCTGCCAGACCGCTTTGAAGTCGCCGACGCGAAAATCACCGAGCGTTTGGATTATGAGCTCGGCGTCATAGAAAAAACCGGGTTCGCCGATTACTTTCTCATCGTGCAAGACTTTGTGAACTGGGCGAAAGAAAGAGGCATAGTAGTTGGTCCGGGCAGAGGCTCGGCCGCCGGCAGCTTAGTTTCGTATGTCTTGGGAATCACTGACTTGGATCCGCTGAAATACGATTTGCTTTTTGAAAGATTTTTGAATCCCGATAGAATTTCAATGCCGGATATCGACATGGACTTTACCGACGTTCGTCGCGACGAAGTTTTCGCTTACATTCGCGAAAAATACGGCGAAGACAAAGTCGCCCAAATAATTACTTTCGGAACGATGGCCGCCCGCGCTGCGATTCGCGACGCCGGCCGCGCTTTGGGAATGCCCTATTCTCTTTGCGACCAATTATCAAAAATGATTCCGTTCAACCCTACCCAGGGAATGAAATTCGGCTGGCTCGATAAATCGCTTCAAAAAGTCGCCGAGTTTAAAGAAATTTATGAAACGAATCCCGATGCCAAAAAAATAATTGACGCGGCAAGGCACTTGGAAGGCGTTGCCCGTCATGCTTCGGTTCATGCATGCGGAATAGTTATCAGCAAAGACACGTTAACGGATTTCGTTCCACTCCAAAGAGCTCCCCAAGACCCGAACATCATCATCACTCAATTTGAAATGCACAGCATTGAAGACTTGGGGTTGTTGAAAATTGACTTGCTCGGGCTGAAAAATCTCACCATCATAGAAGAAAGCATTAGGCTCATAAAAGAAATCAGCGGCGACGAGGTGAATATTTTCAAACTGCCGTTAGACGACAAAAAAGTTTTCAAGCTTCTCCAAGAAGGAGACACAACCGGAGTTTTTCAATTGGAATCAAGCGGAATGCGTCGGTATCTTAAAGAACTTAAGCCCAATGAATTTGAAGACATCATTGCCATGGTGGCGCTTTACCGCCCGGGCCCGATAGAGCTTATTCCCTCTTTTGTTAACCGCAAACACGGCAAAGAAAAAGTGAGTTATCTTCATCCCAAACTTGAGCCGATTTTAGAAAGCACCTACGGCATCGGAATCTACCAAGAACAAATGATGAAAATAGCGCAAGAGCTTGGCGGATTCACGCTCGCCGAAGCCGATACTTTGCGTAAAGCCATCGGCAAGAAAATAAAATCGCTGCTGGACGCCCAGAAAGAAAAATTTATAGAGGGCGAAATCAACAACGGCATAGATAAAAAAATCGCCGAAGAAATCTGGAATCTTTTCCCGCCTTTCGCGCGCTACGGTTTCAATAAATCGCACGCCGCCTGCTACGCCTTAATCGCCTACCGCACCGCCTACCTCAAAGCCTATTGGCCGATTGAATTTATGACCGCTCTTTTAAACTCCGACTCGGGCGACACCGACAGAATCTCTTTCTTGATGTCCGAGGCGCAGAAAAAAGAAATCAAAATCCTTTCGCCCAACGTCAATAGCAGTTTCGCCAATTTCGCTCCCGAAGAAAAAAACATCCGCTTCGGGCTTTTAGCGATTAAAAACGTGGGCGCCGCCATCGTGGAAGCGATTATAGAAGAACGCCAGCGCGGCGGCCCTTTTCAAAATATGACCGACTTTCTCACCCGCGTCCGGCACAGAGATTTAAATAAAAAATCACTGGAGAGCATGATAAAGGTTGGAGTGTTCGATTCATTCGGAATGGACAGGGGCGTTTTATTGGCGAATCTTGATAATATTCTTGCTTTCTGCCAAAATATTAAAAAGTCTCAAAATTCTTCGCAGACGGGACTTTTCGGAAATAATTACCATAGCCCGGCGCTTTTTGAAAAAAATAGAGAGGGGCAAACCGCGTTGCCGAAAGACAAGCTCGCGTGGGAAAGAGAACTGCTCGGTCTTTATGTTTCGGGCCATCCGCTAAGCGCCTACCTTGAAAAGCTTAAAAAATTCAACCCGACGCCGATTAAAAAAATATTGGCGGAAAAAGAAGGTTCAAACGGCGACATCGCCCAAATCGCCGGAGTGATTTTGAATGTTCATCGAATTGTCAGTAAACTCGGCCAACAAATTTTGTTCGTAACAGTGGAAGATTTAAACGGTTCCATTGAAATAATAGTTTTCTCGGACACCTTGGCGAAAAATCCGGCCATCTGGCGCGATAATAACGTTATCGTCGCCAACGGCAAAATTTCATGGCGCAACGGCGAACCGAAATTTATTTGCCAACAAGCGATAGAGCTATAAATAAAAAATTGTAAATGGTAAATAATAAACAAAAAAAACAATCCATTGAAAACATCAGACATTCATTGTCTCATCTTTTAGCCGCTGCCGTTTTGGAAAAATTTCCCAAAGCTAAACTGGGAATCGGACCTGCTATTGAGAATGGATTTTATTATGATTTCGGCGACATAAAAATCAGCGACGCCGATTTGCCTGAATTGGAGAAAAAAATTCGTGAATTAATCAAACAAAACTTAAAATTCAAAAAGGGAACAATTTCTTTCGCCGAAACGAAAAAACTTTTTACTGGTCAGCCCTATAAATTGGAACTCGCAAAGGAGCTCAATAAAAATAAAGAAAAAATATCCGTTTATCAAAGCGGTGATTTTATAGATTTGTGCGCGGGGCCACACGTGGCTTCCTCCTCCGAAATTAATCCCGACGCTTTCAAACTCACAAAACTCGCCGGCGCTTATTGGCGGGGCGACGAGAAAAACAAAATGCTTACCCGCGTCTACGGCGTTGCTTTTGAAACCAAAAAAGGGCTTGAAGACTATCTTAAAATGCTTGAAATCGCCGAGAAATGCGACCACCGTGTTTTGGGCGAAAAACTTAATTTGTTTATGTTTGACGAAGAAATCGGCAAAGGGCTCCCGCTTTGGCTTCCAAACGGCTATTTTGTCCTAGTAAGGCTTGAAAATTTCATGCGTGAGCTTGAAGAAAAAAACGGCTACAAACACGTGCTCACTCCGATTTTGGCGAAAGAAGATTTATACAAAAAATCCGGTCATTTGACGCACTACAAAGACGACATGTACGCTCCGATTGAAATTGAAAATGAAAGATACTATTTGAAACCGATGAACTGCCCGCATCATCACTCCATTTATAAAAGAAGTAAGCACAGCTATCGTGAACTCCCCTTGCGGCTCGCTGAATTCGGCAACGTTCACCGTTATGAGCGCTCGGGCGTGCTTTCCGGGCTCATCCGCGTCCGCGGCTTCACCCAAAACGATTCTCACATCTACACCGACGAAACCAATCTTGAAAAAGAAATCACCGATATCATTAAATCAATACCAGAAATTTACGATATCTTCGGAATAAAAAATTATTGGTTCCGTTTGTCTTTGCCCGATTTTAAAAATAAAGAAAAATACGGCGACATCAAAAACAAAAAGATGTGGGAACAAGGTTCGGACATCCTCAAAAAAGCTCTTAAAAATTCCGGCCATAAATTCGTTGAAGCCGCCGGCGAAGCCACTTTCTATGGGCCAAAAATAGATATCCAAACGAAAAACATTTACGGCAAAGAAGACAGCCTTTCAACCGTCCAAGTTGATTATTATTCCGCTTCAAGATTTAACCTTTATTACACCGATAAAGACAACAAAGAAAAGCCCGCAATAATAATCCACCGCGCCATAATGGGTTCATTTGACAGATTTATGGCGTTTCTTATTGAAAAAACCTGCGGCAATCTGCCGCTGTGGCTCTCCCCTGTTCAGGCCGTGATTTTACCAATCGGCGAAAAACAGAATTCCTATGCCGAAAAAATTCTCGGCGAACTAAAAAAAGAAAATATCAGGGCTGAAATTCCTGATTCAAACGAAACTTTGGGAAAAAGAATTCGCGAAGCCGAGCTCAAAAAAACCCCTTATATTTTGGTTGTTGGCGACAAAGAAATTGCCGCGAATTCCGTTTCAATCCGCCAAAGAGGCAAAGGAGATTTAGGCGCGCTGAAATTGGAAAAACTTATTGAAAAGCTTAAGAAAGAAATTTCCGAAAAAACTATTTAAATAAATTGCAGAGGAAACAAATACCCGCTCTCTTGCAAGAGAGCGGGTATTTGTTTCCTCTGCAATTTATTTAAATAGTTTTTTC
>QYPD01000012.1 GCA_007279775.1 Spirochaetia bacterium
CGGAACTAAAATATCAAAAGACGTTTCGCAATTAAAAAGTTTCTTAACCGCTTCGCCGACATATTTGCCGATATCCGCTTTAATCATAGTCTTATCTTAATTGATAAAAAGATAAATTTAAAGAGATACTTGATACTTAATACCAAATACTTAATACTTTAATCATGGTTATCACCACCAATAAAAGAGCGTATTTTGACCACGAAATCATTGAAACGTACGAGGCGGGAGTTGAATTAAGGGGGTTTGAAGTCAAATCCATAAAAAACGGCAGGATAAATTTAGCTGGTTCTTATGTTATTTTTAGGGAAAACCAATTTTGGCTTTTGAATGCCGACATTCCGGCATACCAGCCGAAGAACGCGCCGGAAGATTATGATTCAAAACACACACGTAGATTGCTTTTGAAAAAGAATGAAATCAAGGAATTAATAGGCCGGACGCAGGAAAAAGGCTTGACTTTGCTGCCTCTCAAAGTTTATACTAAGGGCAAGTCCAATCTGATAAAAATCGAAATCGGGTTGGCAAAAAGCCGTAAAAAGGCTGACAAAAGAGAGCTTCTCAAAAAAAGAGAGGCCATGAGAGAAATCAGAAACGAGATATAAGGCGATGAGCCCGCCTACGCCGCAGCTTCGGCGAGGCGCTGAATTTTTCAGTTGCTCGTTTACTCGCAAGAAAAATTCGCGGGGATGCCAGGCTTCGACAAATGTTCATTTCAAAAAACAGCAGCCGAGCCGATTGACTCGCTAAACCGATCAAAAAACACATAACTGCCAACAGAAATGTTGCTCCCGTGTTCGCTTTTGCGTAAATGCGGCATCCTTCGCTGATTGCTCATATTAGCAATAAGGGTGTTATAACTTGAGCTCGTTCCGGTTTCCGCCGAAAACCGGGAGACCTTTAGGCAAAAGGACTAAAAGTTTTTCGTCCCGATTATATCTTTTAGCCCTTAAAAATATCGGGACTAAGCTTGTAGAAGTTTTTTAGAAAAACATTTGGACGGGGCTTCAATGCCCCCATCTCCACAAAAATTAAAAATTTAAGAAATTTGCAATTAAATTACAGAGTAAACAATCAAATAACGGCAACCGAACTCAGAGTTGTGAATGAAACCGGAGAAAGCGTCGGAATAATGTCGCGTGAAGCGGCATTAAAATTGGCGGAAGAAAGCGAGCTTGATTTGATTGAAACGGTTCCAATGGCAAACCCGCCGGTGGCGAAAATAATAGATTTTGATAAATTCCGCTTCCAAAAAGAAAAGGAGTTAAAAAAACAGAAATCTTCGCAGAAAACCGGAGAATTAAAAGGAATTAGGGTGAGTCCGCGGGCGGCAAAAAACGATTTGGACATAAAAGCGCGACTGGTTGAAAAATTCCTTTCAAAAGGCAATAATGTGGAAATTATGTTCCAATTAAAGGGCAGAGAGAAAGCCAATAGAGATTGGGCCAAACAAAAACTGAATGAATTTTTAAAAACTATAATAATTGAATATAAAGTTGTTTCTGAGCCTAAATTCGGCGGCCGGGGAATGACAATGCAAATAGTTAAGAAGTAGCAATCCAAAACTACAAATTCATCCGAATCTACAAATAAATCCGAAATGGCAAAAATATATTCGCAGCCATTCGTAGATTCGCATAAATTCGCAGATTGGTATTATATTTATGAAACATAGCGTCAGAAAAAGAATAAAAGTCACGAAAACGGGAAAAATCTTAAAAAGGACAATGGGTCAAAACCACAACTTGGCAAAAAAAAGGACCGCCCAGAAAAAAAGGAAAAAGTTGTACCGGGAAATGAACTTCGGAAATAAAATTATCAAAAAATATCATTAGTAGCAATCCGAAACTACGAATGCGTTCGAATCTACAAATAAATCCGAATAAATATAAAAACGTATTTGTAGCCATTCGCAGATTCACATAAATTTGTAGATTGGTATTATATTTTTATGACAAGAGTTAAACGCGGAACAACAAGCAATAAAAAAAGAGCGAGAACGCTGAAATATACCAAAGGTTTCAAGTGGGGAAGAAAATCAAAAGAAAGAGCGGCAAAAGAAGCATTGCTTCACGCATGGACGCACGCTTTCCAGGGCAGAAAAGAAAAAAAGCGGAATTACCGCCAGCTTTGGCAAGTGCAAATCAATGCCGCCTCAAGAACGCAAAACCTCCCTTACAGCAAGTTCATGGCCGGTTTGAAAAAAGAAAACATCAAACTCAATAGGAAAATATTGGCTGATCTTGCCCAAAATGAACCGGATGTTTTTGAAAAAATAGCGAAGAAAATCTAATTTCTTCGCTATTTTTTTATCGCCTCTATTAATTTCTCCAACGGCCAAGCATTTACTATATCTTTTTTTTCTGCCCAACCACGCCGGGCCTGAGAAATTCCATATTCCATAAGCTGTAAATGTTCTTTTCGGTGCGCATCAGTGTTTATGACCATTTTCACGCCCGCCTGTTTCGCTTTTTTAATATGGATATCGTTTAAATCCAGCCTCACCGGGAAAGCGTTTATTTCTAAAATCGTTCCGGTTTTTTTAGCGGTTTCCAAAAGTTCGTCAAAATCAACTTCGTATTCATCTCTTTTCTTCAAAATCCTGCCTGTCGGATGGGCGATGATATCCACATTCGGATTTTCCATTGATTTGATTATCCTTTCAGTCATTTCGACTTTGGACATTTTCATCTGCGAATGGACTCCGGCAATAACGTAATCCATTTGCGCCAAAACATTATCATCAATATCAATTGAGCCGTCAGCCATAATATTCGCCTCGCAACCCTTCAATATACGAAATTTAGAATTTAGAATATAGGATTTAGAATTTAGGCTATCGATTTCTTTATTTCTTCGAACTAACTGCTTTTCGTTTAAGCCGTTTTCAATCCGCAAAAATTTGGTATGGTCGGCGATACCAATATATCGATATCCCATTTTTGTCGCCTCGTTCGCAAGCTCTTCAATGGAATTTTTTCCGCCGTCCCAATTTGAATGAACGTGCAAATCGCCTTTTATATCGCCGTAGCCTATAACTAACGGCAATTTCTTTTTTAAAGACGCCCCAATTTCTCCCGTATTTTCGCGAAGTTCGGGTTCAATATATTCCATTTTTAAAGTTTTGTAGATTTCTTTTTCCGTTTTACCGGCGATTATTTTAGGACCCCTGAACAATCCGTACTCGGAAAGCTTCAAGCCGTTATCTATGGCGATTTTTCTTAAAACAATATTATGCTCTTTTGAGCCGGTAAAATACTGAAGCGCGGAACCAAATTGGCGATCCGACAAAACGCGCAAATCAACGTCAACCCCCACACCAAAATCTTTGGTGTGGGGGTCAAACCCATCGTTAAGCCTGATAGACGCTTTCGTCGGCCCCCTGCCCCAAATTTTTACCACGCCGGGCATGGAAACAAAATAATCAACAACTTTTTTGGGATTTGAAGAAGTAACTAAAACATCAACGTCGCCGATTGTTTCTTTCCGGCGGCGGACCGAACCAGCTTCTGAAATCTGCTTAACTTCTTTTAACTTTTTAAGCCTAAAGATAATCTCTTGCACTCTCGGCAAAATTTCTCCGAGCAGAAATCTGCCCTTGCTTCGTTTTAAAAACTCAATGCCTTCCAAAATATTTTGCTCTTTTTTCTCGCCGAAATTCGGGAGATTCCTGATCTTTCCGGCTTTTGCCGCGCGTTCCAAATCTTTAAGATTTTTTATTTTAAGTTTTTTATATAAATATTTAACGCCTTTCGGCCCGATTCCTTCAACAGAAATAAGCTCTTCAATATTAACCGGTGTTTTTTTCTTTAGCGCCTGGTATTCTTTTATCTTTCCCGTTTTGATATATTCAATAATTTTATCCGCAATATTCTTACCTACTCCGGGAATTTCTTCCAACGCTTCTCTTCCGCCTTTTTTATAAATATCTTTGACGTCTTCGGACAAAGTTTCCAAATTTATAGCCGCCTTTTCATACGCCTGCGGCTTAAAAGACACGCCGTCCATTTCAAAATAAAGGGCAATGTTTTGAAATATTTTGGCTATTTCTTGATTGGTCATAATAAAATTTTACCTGCCCAATCCCGCCGGGGTGTGGTCTCTCATTTCGGGCGACGATTCTCCTTTGGCAACGGCGGCGATTTTCGGAGGAACAATCAAATTAGGAGTGAAAAAGATAAAAAGAGCGCTTAAAAGAGAAAGCGCGCCAACCGTAAAAAAAACAAAAGGAAAGCCCAGCCAATTCGCCAAAACTCCGCTGGAAATCGCCGCGAAAAACGACGTTATTCCCACGACAGTGCTATCCAAAGACCAGTCAAAAGAAACTTTTTTTTCGTCCAAATGCCTTGAAAAAATTGCGGTCCAGGAAGGGATATAAAGCCCCATTGCCACGGCGTACAAAAATTGCGTGAAAAACAGCTGCCACAAATTTTTGACCATGGCGAAACTGAAAGAAGCGAAAGCCGCTAAAGCCAATGCTATAACAAGGGCGTAAAAATCGTCTTTTTCTCCTTCTTTTTTATCAAGATAATTCGCTACGGGAATTTGGAGCAAGGATTTCACTATCCAGTACAAAGCGGCGACCATTCCGACAATCACCACGCTCGCGCCCTCAACCTTCTCAATGACAAAAATCGGGAAAATCGGCGATATCATACTCCAACTTCCAAGAAAAAGAAGATCCGAAATAACCAAGTATTTAATTATCCTGTTTACTTTAATATTTATATCTATTTTTATTTTCATTTTCTTTTTTAAATAAAATTGAAGTTGCCCTGCCCGTCGAGCGAAACGCGCAAATTGCCGCCTTTTTCTATTTCGCCGCGCAAGATTTTTTCCGCCAAAACGCTGCGAATTTTCTCGGAAATTACGCCCCTTAAGGGTCTTGCGCCGAAAACCGGGTCAAACCCAAGCTCTGCGACTTTTTTTGTAACCGCCTCGTCAAAAGATAAATCAATTCCCTGGACTTCGGAAATTGTTTTTACCACATCGGCAAGTTGAAGTTTACTTATCGCTTCAATATCGGAGATTGAAAGAGCTTTAAAAACAATTATTTCGGAAAACCTATTAAGCAGTTCCGGCTTGAAATAATCGGTTAATTTTTTCCTTAATTCTTCCGTAATTGTTTCAAACGGAGTATGCGCTTCAAGATGCGATTTTATAAAATCCGAATGCGCGTTTGAGGTGGCAATAATAATTGTATTCGTAAAATCAATCGTCCTGCCCAAATTATCCGTTAATCTGCCTTCGTCAAACAACTGCAAAAACAAATTTAAAATATCGGGATGAGCTTTTTCAAATTCGTCAAGCAAAATCAAAGAATAAGGCTTTTGGATCGCCGCTTCAGTCAAAGAGCCGGCGATTTTGCCGTCGGGCGAGCCGATAAATCTGGAAATGCTTTGTTTATCTTGGTATTCCGACATATCAAACCGAATCATCATATTTTCCGAACCAAATTGAATTTTAGTTAAAATTTTCGAGAGTTCGGTCTTTCCTACTCCGGTCGGACCGACGAAAAGGAACACCGCAATGGGCCCGCCTTTGCGTGAAAGCCCGCTACGGTACTCCCGAAGAGCCCGACTGACAGATTTAACCGCTTCTTCTTGATCTATTAATTTCTGGTGAATTATATTTTCCAAATTCAAAAGTTTTTCCGCTTCTTCTTTCGTCGCTTTATGAATGGGCACATTTGTCTTTCTCTCAGCGATGGCGATAACGTCGTTGGCCGATAAAAGCCTGTTTCCTTTTTGGCTGGCGTCGGCAAGCGCCTCTTTCAACAAATCCTCGGCGCTTGAAGGCAACAATTTTTGACGGAAATATTTGCGCGCCAGAAAAACCGCCTGTTTTATCGCTTCAAAACACACGACAACGCGCGTCTGATTTTCCAAAATAATGGTGTCGTACGTTAAAAGCTTTACGGCCTCGTCTTCGCTAATCTCATTTACCCTTATTACTTCAAACGCGCCGGCGAAATCGCTTTTCGGCTCAATAAATTCTTTATATTCTCTTGGAGAAGTAGTGGCTACCACAGGGAAAGCGTCGCCGACAATCGCCGGGATCAAAATATCCGCCGCGCTCATAGACTGCTGGCCGGAAGTTTTATAAAGATTATGAACGTCGGGAATGTAAAGTATTATATTTCCCGCTAAAATTATTTCTTCAATTATCTTATTAACGCGCAAGGCGACTTCTGCATCGGCGGCGCCCGAAACCAGATTTCCGAAAGACAAAGATACTAACCGTTTGTCGAAAAGGCTTTTCTGGGTTCTGTCTTTAATCAGTTCATACGCCAAATGGCAAATCATTGTTTCTTTTCCGCTGCTCGGCTCACCCACCAAAAGCGCGTTGGGCTTGCTCTGGCGCGACAAAACATTGGCAAGCCGGTCGTATTCATTTTGATGCCCGACTAAAAATCCAACTCTTTCTGCTCGCGCTAAATCGGTAAAATCAACGCCATATCTGTCGAGAGTCGGAGTTGGTCTCGCGGTCCACGCCCTATTCATGAAACGGTGGCGTATTTTGTACGGTCTGTTCGCGAACCCGCCCAAAGAAGCCGGCATTTTTTTGAGCCATCTGAATTTATTTTTGAAACGGCTGAAAATCAAAGCGTTTTTTATATCTTCGGGAACGATTGAAAGAGAATTAAATAATCTGCTGATTTTTTCCTCATTCATTCCACCCAAAACCGAGAAGATATTTCTCGGTTCTACGAATTTTTCGTTTTCTGCCAACGCGGCCTCAAAAGCCGCTTTCGCCAAGTTCTCGATTTTAACGGCCGTCTCCTGTTTTGACGAACCGAGATTTTTCGGCGACTCCTTCAATAACTCGCCCAGTTTTCGCCTGAATTCATTTTGAGACAAGCTCATTCTCTCAAGCCCCTCTTTTACGTCTCTATCTCTCGCCAAAAAATCGGCAAGACAAAGAAAGAATTCCTTGCCTGAAGCGATTGATTTCCCCAAAGTATTTTCTAAAACAGAAATACTCTCCGGAGAAAAATATTCCGCAACGTTTATTTCCGCGCCAGAATTTAAAATACCATTTAAGCTGAAAAGCGATTTATCAGCTCCACCAATATGGATCATTCTGTACGCCAAAAACAACACTCCCAAAACTCCAAACCAAAAAATAAAATCGACGCTTGAAAACAAAAATGCTCCGATCGCGATTGCGAAAATCGCGTAAAAGCAATAAATAACAAAACGGACCGTTATCCTTTCAAACATCGTCATTTTCAAGCGCGGCTCGCTAAAATATAAATTTTCCATAGTTAGTTCTTACTTCTTAAACCTTAAAATTTAAAACCCAACCCTTTTATAATCTGAAAAACAATCAAAAGCGGAATCGCAAACCAAAATAAATAAATTGCAATCGCCAAAATCGCGACGAATAAATAAAAAACGCCGCCCAAAATCAAACGGCAACTCCTAAAAATAAATCCCAAAAAATATCCAATAAAACTTCTGTCTTGGTACAGCGGCTGGAAAAAATTCTTAAGAGTAATTTTAAAAGCGATTGTTCTGTCCAGCTTTTCCAATAAAGACAAAAAGATATGGCTTGCTATTTTAAAACTGCCGGCATACCAATGCCGCCAAAAATCAGCAAAGCGGTAAAAAAATCTGTTTATTATATAAATAAAAGCGGTCATTTCAAAAAAACTTGTTTAATTATATAATAATATTAATATTTAAATTATACAAATGACCGCTTATCCATCCAAACAGATAAAAAATCCCGCGTGAGGCAAGATTTTTTATTCTTTAGTATTCAATGCTTCTAAAGTTTTCTTTTTTATCTCATTTAAAAGTTTTTTGTCTTCTTTTAATTTTTCACGGCTGGCTTCAAGGCCGACGCCAAGCTTTTCCTCTTGAAATGAATAAGTATTTCCGGCTTTTTTAACAATTCCGTTTTTAATCGCCACCGCCAAAACATCGCCCTCGTAAGAAATTCCTTCGCCGTACATTATGTCAAATTCCGCTATTTTAAAAGGCGGTGCCACTTTATTTTTGGCAACTTTGGCGCGGGTACGGTTGCCGACAACGTCTTCACCTTTTTTAATTTGAGCGATGCGCCTTAAATCAATGCGCACCGAAGCGTAAAATTTCAATGCCCGTCCTCCCGGGGTGGTTGTCGGCTCGCCATAACCCATCATTCCGATTTTGTCGCGCAACTGGTTTATAAAAATAATCAAAACACCAGCCTTAGCCGCCAACGCCGTGATTTTCCTTAACGCCTGGCTCATTAAGCGCGCCTGAAGGCCGATGAATTGTGCGCCCATTTCGCCTTCTATTTCCGCGCGCGGAGTTAATGCCGCCACGGAATCGATGACAACAATGTCTATTTGTCCCGAACGCACCAACGCTTCCAAAATATTCAAAGCGTCTTCTCCACTGTCAGGTTGGGAAACTAAAAGTTCGTCTATTTTAACACCAAGTTTTTTGGCGTAGTCCGGGTCCATGGCGTGTTCGGCATCAATATAAGCGGCCCTGCCGTCTTTCTTTTGCGCTTCGGCAATGGCGTGAAGCGCGAGAGTGCTTTTACCGCTTGATTCCGGCCCGAAAACTTCAACTATTCTGCCTTTTGGAAAACCGCCCACTCCCAACGCCAAATCCAAAGAAAAAGAGCCTGTTGAGACAGCGTCCACATCAACTTTTTTTATTTCACCGAGTTTCATTATGGCGCCCTCGCCGAATTTTTCCCTTAAGGAGTCTAAGAGCTTGTCCATATCGCCGGATTTTTCTTGAGCTTTGTTTTTATCGACGTCTTTCTTCATAAAAACATCAACTAATTACGAATTTTATACTAATATACTAATCCATTATTAGTATATTAGTAAGTTATTAGTTATTGGTTGATTCTATCTTTTAACAAAAGGTAATAATCCCATTATCCTCGCTCTTTTTATGGCGTTGCTTATCATCCTTTGGTGCTTGGCGCAAGCGCCGGTGTACCGCGGGTCGATAATTTTGCCCTGCGAAGAAACAAGCCTTTTAAGGGCGTCAACTTCTTTGTAATCTATTGTTTTTGAATTTTGCGAACAGAAAAAGCATTGCATAGCAATAGTTTAAAATGTAAATATCAAAATGTAAAATGACAATGTAAAATGTTAAAGTTTTTTAATGTTAAAATCTTAACGTTTTACTCATTTTTTAATTTTGATCTGTAATTTTCCTGCCTGCCGGCAGGGATTTTTGGTTTTTCAATTTTGATTTTCTAAAACGGAAGATCTTCCGCTGTTATTTCTTCTTCATCAATATTTATTTCAGGCAAATCGTTTTTCGGCGAAGAAGAATTTTCTTTCGCCTGGCCTGAAAAATCTTTTGACTGGCCCTGTCCCATTGGCCTCGGCCCCAGTTGGATTCTTTCTCCTATAATTTCCGTCGTCCTCATGGTTTGTCCTTGCTGGTTTTGCCAAGTTCTTGTCCTTAACCTGCCTTCTACCAATATCATGCTTCCTTTGGTCAAAAATTGGCTGACTATTTCCGCCTGTCTGCCCCAAAGCACGACATTGTGAAATTCCACTTCTTGTTGTTTAGTTCCGCTTTTATCGTTCCAAACCCTGTTTGTCGCCACCCCGAAACTTGTAACCTGCCGGCCTGTTGGCGTAGACCTTAACTGCGGATCTGCCGTTAACCTACCAAGAACGAAAATTTTGTTTAAATTCATCGCTTCGCTTTATCAACTAATTACTAATTTTAATGCTAATATACTAATACGTTTTCTTCCATTAGTATATTGGTAAGTGATTAGTTATTCGTTGATTTAATTATTTTAATATTTCCTCTAATTTTTTCTCTAAATCTTCGTTGCTTAAAGTTTCGGCCCTTGGTTGTTTCACGACCGGCCTTCTTTCCTTCATCGGCTGCGTTTTTTGCGCTTCCGCCGGCTTCTCGTTTTCGAAATAGGCTCTTTCGGCGCGCGCTTCGTCTTCTTTTGTTTTAATAACCGGATTGGCGAAAATCGTGAGCCTCAAAACGCCCGGCGTCATGCTCAACTCTTTCTTAAACTCCTCTATTTTGTCCGGTTCCGCCGAAAAATAAGCATAACCGAATTGGGCGAAATTTTGTTTCTTAATGGGATACGCCAGCTTCATGCTTGAAACCTGGCCTTCATTTAACAGACCGAACTCGGCGCGCTCAATGGCCCCAAAGATAACCTTGCGGTCCTCTTCAGATTTCAGCAAAAAACCTATTTCATAATTTCTTGTTTCGTCTTGCATACCCAGTAATTCAACTCAATTGCAATTTGTCTATTTTAACTCATTGCTTAAGCTGTAGCTAATAATAATATTTATCTTATATGATACCCAGTAACAATCTCGACAAATTGAAGTTAAAATTCTATCGAGTTGAATTACTAGGCATATGTTTTGTCAGGTATTAGTTTAATCGTTTTCGTGGCTATTAGTCAAATCGTCCCGCAGCCCCGTGCCCGCCGGAATCAACCGGCCGATAATGACGTTTTCTTTCAATCCTCTCAAGTGGTCTATTCTTCCTTCCGAAGCCGCGAGCACCAAAACTCTTGCCGTTTCCTGGAACGAAGCCGAAGAAAGGAAGCTTTCTGTTGAAAGCGCAGTCTTCGTAATTCCCATCAATAATTGCTTGGCATGCGCCGGTTCTTTGCCCTTAAGTTTCACATCGCGGTTGGTTTCAAGGAATTTGGATTTTTCCACCACTTCGCCGACAATAAAATCTGTACCTCCCGTTTCTTTAATCATAACCCTCGAGAACATTTTTTTTATTACTATTTCAATGTGTTTATCGTTGATGTTAGTTCCCTCGGAAACATAAATCTTTTGAACTTCGTTTGTGATATATCTTTCAACCGCCTCGCGTCCTTTCAAACTGAAAAGCTCTTTCAGCTCTACTGAACCTTCGCAAAGCTGGTCGCCTCTTTCAACCGTCTGACCGACTTTCACGAAAATCGCGTTGGCGCGCGGGATAGAATACTCTACCAATTTTTCTTTCGCCTTTTTTGCGCCCTTGGTCGTTTTGCCCGGCTTCAAAACTTTCAATTTAATCACTTTCAAGTTCCCCTCATCTTCTATTTCCTCAATTATTCCTTCTGACTCAGCCAGAGGAGCTCTTCCTTTCGGAATCCTCGCTTCAAAAAGTTCTTGAACCCTCGGCAAGCCGTGAGTGATGTCAACTCCCGCAACGCCTCCCGTGTGGAACGTTCTCAATGTAAGCTGAGTACCCGGCTCTCCGATGGATTGCGCGGCGATAACACCAACAGCTTCTCCCAATTTAATCGGTTCATTTCTTCCAAGGTCGGAGCCGTAACATTTTGAGCAAATGCCGTAAAGAGTTTTACAGGTAATGGGCGAGCGCAGTTTCACCGATTGAATTCCCGATTTATTGATTATTTCCGCCGTTTCGCGGTCGATTATTTCTCCGGCTTTCACTATCACTTTCTTTCCGTTCTTAACGTCCTCTGCGATGGTGCGGCTGATAATTCTTTGGCCAAGGTTGTAGCCAAAAGCGTCGCCATCGATTCTCAAAACCTCTATACTTTCTTTTGTTTTGCAATCTTTCTCCCTGATAACCAAATCTTGCGAAACATCAACCAAGCGCCTCGTAAGATATCCCGCGGAAGCCGTTTTCAAAGCGGTGTCTATCAAGCCTTTTCTGGCGCCGTGTGTATTAATGAAGAATTCCAAAACGCTCAAACCCTCTTTATAAGAAGCTTTAACGGGTAATTCAATAGTTTCTCCTTTCGGGCTTTGTACCAAACCTTTCATTCCCGCCATCTGAATCGGCTGCGACCAGCTTCCCCTCGCGCCCGACTCGATAATCGAGAAAACTGGGCTGCGTTTGTCAAACGAAATCGCGACTTGTTTTCCAACCGCGGCGATTGTTTTTTCCCAAACCTCAATTGTTTTTATTTTTGATTCCGAAGCGGTCAAAAGACCATCTTCGTATTGGTCTTTTATTTTGGCGATTTCTTTTTCCGCTTCCGCGAGCAATCTCGGCTTTTCCGCCGGAATATTCAAATCATCCATTCCCCAGCTAATGCCGGAAATGGTCGCCCAGTAAAATCCGAGTTTTTTTATTTCGTCCAAAATTTCCCAAACGTCTCCGAGTTTATATTTTTCTATCAACTCCATAATGAATTTCTGAAGTTCTTTCTTGTCCATCACCTTATTAACGAATTTGAAATCCTTCGGCAAAACGGCGTTGAAGATTAATCTGCCAACGCTTGTTCTCACCAATTTTTCTTCTCCCATAATTCTGCCGACTCTAATATATTCGTTTATTTTGATGTAGCCGAATTCGTAAGCCATCGTCGCCTCATCAACATCAACGAATATTTTTTCCTCGCCTTCTTTCGCGCTGTCTTCTTCGATAACCTTAGTCAAATAATAACAACCCAAAACAATATCCTGCGAAGGAGTGATTACCGGTTCGCCTGTCGCCGGTTTCAAAATATTTCCGCTCGCGAGCATCAGCTCGGTAGCTTCTTTTTGAGCTTCATCGGTCAACGGTAAATGAACGGCCATTTGGTCGCCATCAAAGTCCGCGTTAAAAGCCGAACAAACCATTGGCGGGATTCTGATACACAAATCTTCAATCAAAATCGGCTTAAAAGCCTGAATGCCGAGTCTGTGAAGCGTGGGAGCGCGATTCAAAAGCACTTTTTTGCCCGCGTTGACCTCTTCCAAAATTTCCCAAATTTCCGGCGTGGCGTTTTCTATCAAATGGTTGGCGTTTCTAATGTTATGCGCCAAACCTCTTTCAATTATTTTATTTATTACAAACGGCTTGAAAATTTCCAAAGCCATTTTCTTCGGCAAACCGCACTCGTTAAGCCGCAAATCCGGGCCAACGGCAATAACGGAACGGCCGGAATAATCAACGCGCTTTCCGAGTAAGTTCTGGCGGAACCTTCCTTGTTTTCCTTTAAGCATGTCCGCGAGCGAACGCAAGGGCCTGCGTTGGCTTGAAAGCTGCGGCTGGTTTCCAAAGCGCGCGGTGTTGTCTATCAACGCGTCTATGGATTCCTGCAACATTCTTTTTTCGTTTGTAATGATGATTTCCGGCGCTTTCAATTCCATCAACTTTTTCAAGCGGTTATTGCGGTTTATCACGCGGCGGTACAAATCATTAAGGTCGGAAGTGGCGTAACGACCGCCGTCCAAAGCAACCATCGGGCGCAAATCCGGCGGCAAAACCGGAAGAACGCTCATAACCATCCACTCGGGACGGGTTTTATTTTTTATGAAAGACTTCATTAATTTCAAGCGGTAAAGCAAATAGCGTTCGCGGGTGATGTCTTTGGCGTTTTCAATTTCCTTTTCTATTTTCACTGCTTCTTTTTTCAAATCGATGCCTTCCAAGATTTTTCTCACCGCTTCGGCTCCGCTGCCCGCTTCAAAAACGCTGCCGAATCTTTTCGCCAAATTAAAGTATTCCGTTTCGTTTAAAATTTTTCCGGGCTTGAGTGAAAGAATAATATCCCTTACATCCGAGGCCGCGCTTTCAAGGTCGTCTTTCCCATCTTTTGACGAACCTTTCTTTTTTGAACGCAATTCACGCTCAAGTTCTTCAAGAGCCGATTTTTTATTTTCCTCATTCACCTTGGTAACGATATAAGCCGCGTAATAAATAACTTTTTCCAATTTCTGAAGAGGCGCGTTTAAAAACAAACCGATTTTTGAAGGAATTGTCCTTAAAAACCAGATGTGCGCCACGGGAGTCGCCAATTTAATATGACCCATCCTTTCACGCCTTACCGAAGCGCGGGTAACTTCAACTCCGCAGCGGTCGCAAACAATGTCCTTGTAGCGGACTCTTTTATATTTTCCGCAGTAACATTCAAAATCTTTTGTCGGTCCAAAAATCCTCTCGGAAAATAATCCGTCTTTTTCCGGGCGCTGGCTTCGGTAATTAATGGTTTCCGCTTTTAAAACTTCTCCGTGAGACCACGAAAGAATTTCTTCAGGCGAAGCTATTTTGATTTTTAAAGCGTTAATTTCCATATTTATAATTTTTATTCTTCTTCATTTTCATCTCTTCTGGAACTTCTCAATGGCGTTCCTTCTCCCATAACCGTTTCCACTCCCAAGCCCAAAGCTTTTATTTCGCTGACTAAAACATTGAAAGCCGAAGGTGTGCTGGGGTTTTTAATTTTTTCTCCCCTGATGATTGATTCGAATGCCGCGCCGCGTCCGAAAATATCATCTGATTTTATCGTCAGCATTTCCTGTAGCGTGTGCGCCGCGCCATAACCTTCAAGAGCCCACACTTCCATTTCTCCGAATCGCTGGCCTCCGAACTGGGCCTTTCCGCCAAGCGGCTGCTGAGTAATCAATGAGTACGGCCCGGTTGAGCGCATGTGAATTTTATCTTCAACCAAGTGATTGAGTTTTAACATATAAATATATCCCACGGTAATCGGCCTCGGGAAAGGCTTGCCTGTTCTACCGTCATAAGCCGTCATTTTTCCGGTTTCCGGCAATCCGGCCTTTTTAAGTTCTTCTTTTATTTGCTCTTCTGTAGCGCCCACGAAAACCGGAGTAATCGCGCGATAGCCGAGTTTTTTAGCGGCCATGCCCAAATGTGTTTCTAAAACCTGTCCCAAGTTCATACGTGAAGCGATACCGAGCGGATTTAAAATAATATCAACCGGCGTTCCGTCTTCAAGATACGGCATGTCTTCAACCGGACGAACCTGCGAAATAACGCCTTTGTTTCCGTGGCGTCCGGCGAGCTTGTCTCCAGCGCGCACTTTTCTTAACTGGGCAATATCTATTTGAATTCTCTTAATGACTCCGGGTTCCAATTTATCTCCATGGTCGCGCGAGAAAATTTTTATTCCTACAATTCTTCCCGATTTGCCGTGCGGCAAAACCAAAGAAGTGTCGCGGACATCAGCGACTTTTTCGCCGAAAACCGCGCGCAAAAGTTTTTCTTCGGAAGTCATTTCCACTTCTCCTTTGGGCGAAATTTTTCCAACCAAAATATCTCCTGCTCCCACTTCGGCGCCGATTCGGATAATTCCTTCTTCGTCCAAATTCTTAAGTCTTTCTTCCGGCACGTTCGGAATATCGGGAGTCGTTATTTCCGGACCGAGTTTGGTGTCGCGAATATCGCAGTAAAAGTCTTCTATATATATGGAGCTGAAAATATCGTTCTCGCGCACTCTTTCGGAAAGTACAATGGCATCTTCAAAGTTCGCGCCTTCCCACGGAGTAAAGGCTACCAAAAGGTTCTGGCCCAAAGCCAAAACTCCATTTTCCGAAGAAGCGCAGTCCGCCAAAATATCTCCCTTTTTTACTTTCGCGCCTTTTTTCACCAAAGGCCTTTCTGAAATCGAAGTGTAATAGTTTGAGCGCTGGAATTTATGAACGATGTAATTTTTTTTCTTGCCGTTATTTTCTTCAATAGTTATTCCGCGACCGTCAACTTCAACAACCACGCCGTCGGCTTCGGCAATAATGAGCCTGCCGGAATCAAAAACCGCTTTTTCTTCTATACCCGTTGAAACCAAGGGCGCCTGCGGCCGTATCGGCGGAACCGCTTGCCTCTGCATATTTGAACCCATCAACGCCCTGTTGGCGTCATCGTGTTCCAAAAAAGGAATAAGCGAAGGGGCCACAGCCATAATTTGATTGTATGAAACGTCTATGTATTCAACTTCTTCCTTTTTAACGACTATCGGCTGGCTCTTGAACCGCGCGCCCACCGTTTCCTCCGCTATCCTTCCATTATTATTCAATTTGGTGCTCCCTTGGGCGATTTTGTATTTTTCTTCTTCCAAGGCGTTCATCCAAACGATTTCCGTTCCAATTTTTCCGTTTTTCACTGGAAAATAAGGAGTTTCTAAAAAACCGTATTCGTTCAAGCGGGAATAATTGGCCAAGTGGCTGATAAGTCCAATGTTTTGCCCTTCCGGAGTTTCAATCGGGCAGATTCTTCCATAGTAAGAGCTGTGTACGTCGCGAACTTCAAAGCCGGCACGTTCTCTTGTCAAACCGCCTGGGCCCATAGCCGAAAGCCTACGCTTGTGCTCAAGCTCTGAAAGCGGATTCACCTGGTCCATGAATTGTGAAAGTTGTGAAGAAGAGAAAAATTCTTTTACCACCGCGACCAGTGGCCTGGCGTTTATCAGTTGAAGCGGAGTTAAATCTCCTTCTTCAAGGGTGGACATTCTGTCTTGGATTATTCTGCGGAGTCTGGCGAAACCGACATAAAGCCGGCTTTGCAAGAGTTCGCCCACCGCGCGAATTCTGCGGTTTCCTAAGTGGTCGATGTCGTCGAGTTCTGCCGACGGAGTGTTGTTAAGTTTGATTATTTCTTTAACCGCCAAAATCAAATCTTCAAGATTAAGCAATTGAGAATCTTTATTCTCCAATCCCAAACGCTGATTGATTTTAAACCTGCCCACCGGCGAAAGGCTGTAACGATCTATTCTTTCGAACATCGCATCCACCAAACTCTTGGCGTTTTCCGGAGTCGCCAAATCGCCCGGGCGAAGCCGTTTATAAATTTCGCTGTAAGCCTCCAAAGAAGTTTTTGAATAATCTTTTTTAAGAGTTATTTCTATTGATTTCAGCTCGTCGGGAATGTCGCTGAATTCTTTTATTATTTCTTCGTTATCGGTAAGGCCGAAAATTTTAAGAAGGGCGGTAACCGGCGCTTTGCGGTGCCTGTCTATTTTTACGCCGATGAAGCCGTCGGACTCCGTGCTGAATTCAAGCCAAGCTCCACGATTTGGAATTATTTTCCCGCCGAAAAGTTTACGGTTTTTAAAAATGTCCGCCGTAAAGAAAACCCCCGAAGATCGGATAAGCTGCGAAACAACAACTCTCTCTACTCCGTTAATTATGAAAGTCCCGCGCTTGGTCATAATCGGGAAATCGCCAAGATAAACTTCCTGCTCACGCACGTCTGATTTGTCGTTTTTATTAACTAATTTCACCTTCGCTCTCAAGGCCGCCTCGTAAGAAAGGCCCTTATATTGCGCGGTTTCTTCGTCATACTTCGGCTCGTCAAAAAAGTAGTTGTAAAAATAAAGCTCCAACTCTTTTCCGGAATAATCTCGAATTGGAGAGATTTCATCGAAAAGTTCCTTGAGACCTTTTTTCACGAACCAATTCCATGAAGCTATTTGAATTTCAGCCAAGAACTGTTGCTCAATGAACGGAGCCGGATGAGACGAAAAATTTTTAGTCGGCATCTTCATAAATAATATAATCCTAATCTACGAATCCATCCGAATCTACGAAAGTATCCGAAAGACGTTTTTGTGCGTTTTTCGGATTTGTTCGGACTTATTTGGATGTATAATTTTCGGATTGCTTTTAAAAACAAAATTTCCCGCTTGCGCTAAAATTAAAACGGGATTTTGCCTAATCACATATTCAGATATTTTGCCCTATTTTCATTATGTTCATCCAACGTTTCACTGAAAATAGTTTCTTTTGTTTTGGGGTCTGAAAGATAATACCAGTAACTTGATTTTACCGGACTTAAAGCGGCTTTAATCGCGTCGAGTGAAGGGTTTGAAATCGGCCCCGGCGGCAAACCCTGTCGCGTGTAAACGTTATATGCTGAATCTTTTTTATAATCGTCTTTATTAAGCGGTGGGCAGTTTAAAAATCTCCCGCCGCAATCTTTATAAACTAAAACGGCATCAACTTGTAGAGGCATTCCGACAGATAATCTCTTGTTTAAAATTCCCGCAGCCAAACGCCGCTCGGAACTGTCCGGCACTTCTTTTTCCAAGATTGAAGCCAAATTGATTATTTTCAAAACATTACCTTGTTTCGTAAAAAAAAGCAAGCCCCCGGCGCTTATAACCTTTTTGTAAAAATTATCAAGGAATGTTCTTGCCACCGAATCGGCATCCGTGCCCGGAAAAAAATTATAAGTATCGGGCATTAGAAATCCTTCAAGCGGCCCGCCGATAGTATTGTTTGTTTCTGCCGGAAGCCACGGATAATCTTTTCTTAAATTATTA
>QYPD01000028.1 GCA_007279775.1 Spirochaetia bacterium
TCTTAATGCAATCCCAAACTACGAATTCATCCTTGCCTACCGGCAGGCAGGCGAATCTACGAATTTATCCGAAAGACGTTTTTGCATATTTCGGATTTGTTCGGATTATTCGGATGTGTAATTTTCGGATTGCTTACACTCTTCCCATTTTTCTGGCTTTCGCAATTTCTTTTTTCTTTTTTTCCCTGTGAAGCGCCGATAATTTTTTCTTTAATTTTGATTCGGGGCGAGTTCTAAATTTCCTTTTCTTCGCCTCGCGCAAAATTCCGCTTTGCTGAATTTTTTTAGAAAAGCGGTAAAGAAAAGCGTTTGTCGGTTCTCCTTCTCTTCGTTTTACTTCCATAGTTTTGTTTCATCAACTAATTACGAATTTTGTACTAATATACTAATCCATTGTTTATTAGTATATTCGTAAGTCATTAGCTATTAGCTGATTAATTTGTTTTTAACTTCTTCCAAACTTTCTTTGGGTCGGTTGTCAACGACGCTATGAATCGACCCTCCGCCATCACCAGTCCACCTTGGAATAACATGAATGTGTAAATGCTCTACTGTCTGCCCGCTCACTTTACCATGATTTATTCCGATTGTAAAACCGTCGGGCTTTAATTTTTTATTCAATAAACCAGTTGTTTCTTTAACAGCCTTGAAAACTCCTTCTATTTTACCGTCGGGCAATTCCAAGATATTCCCGGCATGAACCTTCGACAAAATCATTGTGTGCCCGGGCGCGCGGGGATTAACATCTAAAACTGCCGTGGCGTCGGCGTTTTCATAGACAATCTGCGCCGGAATTTCCTTATTCGCTATTTTACAGAATAAACAATCCACCGCTTCGCTTTATCAACTAATTACGAATTTTTCTACTAATATACTAATCCACTTTTTGTATTAGTATATTCGTACAGATTAGTCATTAGTTGATTTACTACAATCTCTTCCTGACTTCGTCCACCACCTTGGACAAAGGCACCGTTTCTTGGACTCCGTTTTTCATATCCCTGATAATTATGCTTTCTTCAAAAACTTCGCGCTGGCCGAGTATCAAAGCCATTTCAACCTCTTCTTTATCAGCGACTTTTAATTGCGCTCTCAAAGACTCTCTGCCTAATGATTCTATAACTTTTATTCCCGCTTTGTGGAATTCTTCAATTAATAAAAAAGCTTTTTTCTTCGCCGGCTTGCCAATTTGGATTAAAAATGCTTTCGCTTTAGGTTTAGGCAATCCGCTTATGTCCATGATTTTCATGAGTTCCACTATCCTTTCAACTCCAAAACTGACGCCGACGGCGGGCAGTTCGCTTTTTTTCACCCCCAGCAATTCCGCCAAATAATCATATCTGCCGCCTCCCCCCAAAGCGCCTGGATAAGATTCCGAAAATATTTCAAAAACCGTCCGATTGTAATAATCAAGTCCGCGAACGAGAAAATTATTAAGCGAGTAAGGCAGATTAAGCCCGTCTAAATATTCCAAAACTTCCCTGAAATGGCTCCGGCAAGGCGCGCATAAATAATTTATCGTTGCCGGCGCGTCTTCTTTTATCGGCTGGCATTTTTCGTTTTTACAATCAAGAAGCCTTAAAGGATTGACGGAAGCGCGGCGTTTGCAATCTTTACAGATTTTCGCCGAAAAACGGCGGTAATATTCCTGTATTTTTCTGCGGTAAACCTGCCGGCAATTTCTGCAGCCAACGCTGTTAATTTGAAGCGACAAATTTTTTATTTTCAATTCTTCAAGGGAGCGAATACCTGCCAAAATTATTTGGGCGTCATAAACCGGGTCATCTTCGCCGCCCAAAATTTCAAAACCGTATTGGTGGAATTGGCGGTAACGGCCGGCTTGCGGCTGTTCATGCCTAAAAAACGGCCCGAAATAATAAAGTTTTGTCGGCTGGGGCATATGCGACATTCCATTTTCAAAATATGCCCTGACTATGCCCGCGGTATTCTCGGGTCTGAGCACCAAACGGTCGCCTCCCTTTGTTTTTAAAACGAACATTTCTTTTTCAACGATGTCCGTTGAAACTCCGATTCCCCGCTCGAAAACTTCGGCTTTTTCTAAAATCGGCGTGTCTATTTTTGAAAAATTATAAAAATTGGCGGTGTCTTGGCTGGCTTTTTTAACCTTTTCCCACAAAGGCTGTTCTATGGGTAAAATATCACGCATGCCCTTGGGGCTTTGGAGCGAGGCTTTATTTTCTTTTTCCGCCTTTTCCGATTTTTTTTGCTTTTTTTGCTTTAAAGGCTTAGGCATAGTGTAAATTTAAAATGTAAACATCAAAATGGAAAATGACAATGTAAAATGTTAAAGTTTTTTATTTTGATTTTTGATTTTTCAATTTTGATTTTTCTAATATGCCGGTTGTTCCACCGCCATGGCCTTATTGAAGGGCCAGAGCCGCAAACGTACTAAGCCGACTATTTCCGATTTTTGTAAACTTCCCCAACTCCGCGAATCAAAACTGTAATTGCGGTTATCCCCCATTACAAAATATTGGTCGCTTTTTAAAATCACTTCTTCGCTTCCCGATGTTTTAAGGCCGGACGATAAGTAAAACTCGTCCAAAACAAAACCGTTTGAATTTTCAGGATTAAAAATTTTGATTTTGCCATTGCTTATTAAAAGGCGTTCACCAGGCAAACCGATGACTCTTTTGATGTAATAAACGCTTTCATCGCCGGGATAATGGAAAACTATCACATCTCCCCTGCCGGGCTGATTAAAACGGTAGCTGATTTCGTCTATCAATAAATAATCGCCTGACGAAAAACTCGGCTCCATTGAGGCGCCGCTAACTAAAAAGGGCTGGACGATAAAACTCCTTACGGCCGCCACAACCACAACGGCTACCGCCACGACTTCAAATATTTCCCAAAAAGAATAAAGAAAAGCCTTCATGTTAAAAATTTAAAATGTAAATATCAAAACGGAAAATGACAATGTAAAATGTTAAAGTTTTTTAATGTTAAAATCTTAACGTTTAAAACATTTTGTAATTTTGAATTGTAATTTTCCTGCCTGCCGGCAGGCAGGGATTTTTGATTTTTTAACTTTAATTTACAATATTCCTGCTCCAAATACAGAAACATTCCCATACAAGCAAATTTATTCTATAATACAAACATATGGAAATCAAGCCCCGTATGACAACGGCGATAGTAATTTTTCGCTTAATTTTCTACTATTACAAGGTGTTTCCGTTAATTCAAAATAAATTATATTAATCTGCGCAATACTATGAAAAATTGTATTAAGCCCATCGCCGTTACTCTACGGGGCAAGCCTAAACTAATCATCGGCCTGGGCAACCCGGACAAAGAATACGAAAAGACATACCATAATGTGGGTTTTTTGTTTATTGACTACATTACAAAAAACCCACAAACAGCCTCAATCCTAAATTCTCAATCCTTAATTCTTAAATCTAAGGTTTATATGAATGAATCCGGCGGATTCGTTAAAAAAACCGCAAAACAAAACAACGCCAAACCGGAAGAGCTATTGATTATTCACGACGATTCCGATATAAAAATGGGAGAATACAAGCTTTCTTTCGGCCGCTCTTCCGCCGGACACAGAGGCGTGCAATCAGTAATAGATTCGCTTAAAACCAAAAATTTTTGGAGGTTTAGAATCGGCATTGGACACGGACCAACACGGACACCACACGGACTCGTACGGAAAAAGGCTTCAGAAATCGTTTTGAAAAAAATTTCAAAAGCCGATATGGAAACGCTAAATAAAATTTTTAAGGAATTCGCATTATGCCAGGTAGTGAAAACTCGACACAAGCTCGCCCCGCAAAAAAAATAGATTTTTGAATAAATTAAGTCGCAATTATGATAAAAATACATTAAATTAAACAAAGATTCTTCGGCTCGCTTTATTTTGAGCAGTCGAGTTTCTACTACCTGGTATGTCTAAAATAAAAACATTTATTTTATTTATCGGCGACATCGCGGTTTTATACGGTTCGCTGATTTTAACTATGATTCTGCGTTATGGGCCGGCCGATTTTGATTATCGCTTATTTGCACACATTAAACCGTTTTCGCTAATCTTCATTTTTTGGCTTTTAATTTTTTACTTGGCTGACCTTTATGAAGAAAAAAATTTAAGGTTGGGAATAAATATTTTACAAACTTTTGCGTTCGCGATTTTTATCAGCGTTATCGGCTCAATAATCCTATTTTATCTTTTCCCTTCGGTTTTTGAACTGACGCCGAAAACCAATTTGGTCATTTTAACGCTGGTTTTCGGATTTATTGATTTGGGCTGGCGTTTCGGATTGGCAAAAATATTCATAAGCGGCGGGCTGAAAACCCGCATCGTTTTTATGGGCGATTCGCCGATTACCGAAGAAATCAAATTGTATCTTCAAAAAAACCCGCAAATAGGATATGAAATAGTTTCAAAAATTGAAGACGGCGCCGATATGGTTATCATCCAACCGAGCGCCAAAAACGACCCGAAATTCATTGATTTTTTCTATGGCCTTTTGGCGGCGAAAATCGCCGTTGTGGATTCAATCAAATTTTATGAAACGATTTTTCAAAAACTTCCGATTGAAGAAATTGAAAGAGGCTGGTTCATTGAAAAAATAACCACCCGCCGGCGGGCTTACGAATTCGTCAAAAGATTAACAGACGTCATTTTCTCAATAATTCTTGGAATTATTTTTATTCCTATCGGATTGGTCATCGCCGTTTTGACAAAGTTAAGCTCGCGTAAAGGACCGATAATTTTCAAACAGGAAAGAGTCGGACTTAACAATAAAAATTTCGTACTCTTGAAATTCGGCACGATGAAAGCGGACAAAGGGCCTCTTTGGACCAATAAAAACGACGACCGGCTCACGCTTTTGGGCAAATTTTTAAATCATACCCACCTAAACGAAATTCCTCAGCTTTATAATATTTTTAAGGGTGATATTTCGTTTATCGGACCCCGGGCGGAAGATAAAAAACTTGTTGAAATTTACCGTCAAATTCCCCACTACGAAATCCGGCACATGATTAAACCGGGCTTAACGGGCTGGGCGCAGTTAAATTACAAAGCGAGCGCTTCAGTAGAAGAAGCTAAGGAAAAACTGAAATACGATATTTATTATATTAAAAACCGCTCGCTTATGCTCGATTTCATAATCTTTCTTAAAACCACGAAATACTTTTTCTTTTCACAAAAATAATGCCCAGTAATTCAACTTCAAATGATTAAAAAAATAAAGGATTTGCTTTTCCAAAACCGCACGTCAAAACAGACGGTTGTCAAAAACGTTGTTTGGTTAAGCTTGAGCCAAGTTGTCGGAAGATTAATAAGAGGGCTATTCATTATTTTCGCCGCTCGGCTCTTGGGAGCGTCTGAATATGGTGTTTTTTCTTACGCGCTTGGACTGGCGGGATTTTTCACTCTTTTTGCCGACTTGGGAATAAATTCTATTTTAACCAAAGAAGCCAGCCGGGAACCGGAAAGGGCTTCATCTTATTTTGCAACTTCTTTTTGGATAAAAATATTTCTTGTTTTTTTCGCTGTTCTTTTGGTTATTTTTGTCGCGCCTTATTTTTCAAAAATCGAATCAATTGAAACACTTTTTTATTTTGTGGCGCTTTTGACGATTTTTGACAATCTTCGCGAGTTTTTTAACGCTTATTTCCGCGCTAAAGAAA
>QYPD01000020.1 GCA_007279775.1 Spirochaetia bacterium
AAATACGACAAAGGCGCGGCGATAATTTCAATTTATGCTGGCGCCGGAGGCCAAGACGCGGAAGATTGGGCAAAAATGCTTTTTGATATGTACGTTAAGTTTTGCGAAAAACGCGGTTGGCAGACAAAAGTTATCGATGAAAATGTGTTAGAGGTAAAAGGGAATTATACTTACGGCTATTTAAAAAAAGAATCGGGGGTTCACAGATTGGTGAGAATATCGCCGTTTTCCGCCGAAAAGAAAAGGCACACATCTTTCGCTTTAGTTGAAGTTCTGCCCGAATTCAAAGAACCGGAAGACAAAGAAAGCTTTAAGATTTCCGAAGACGATTTACGGATTGAATTTTCGCGTTCCAGCGGACCCGGAGGCCAAAACGTGAATAAAGTTGAAACCGCCGTCAGAATAGTCCATTTACCCACGAACCTTTCCGCAGCTTCTCAATCCGAGCGTTCGCAATCGCAAAACCGCGAAAAAGCGATGAATTTATTAAAAGCGAAACTGCTAAAATTGATGGAAGAAAACGAGATAAAAGAAATAAATAATTTAAAAGTGAAAGTGAAGCCAGAGTGGGGAAGCCAAATCCGTTCTTACGTTTTAAACCCTTATAAATTGGTTAAAGACCACAGAAACGGAGTTGAGACTAGCCAAGTTGAAAATGTTTTGGCGGGGGACTTGGATTTATTTGTGGAAAGTGATATAATATAAGCAATCCGAAAATTACGCATCCGAATAATCCGAACAAATCCGAAACATACAAAAAACGTTTTTCGGATATTTTCGTAGATTCGGATGAATTAGTAGGTTAGGATTACATAAGCGGAGCGACTATGGTTATTTTTCAAAACGTTTCGAAAATTTACGGCTCTAACGGCCGACAGATGACGGCTCTTGAAGACGTCACTTTTTCAATAGGCCAGAAAGAGTTCGTTTCCGTAGTGGGAAAATCCGGAGCGGGGAAATCAACAATAATCAAACTTATAATCGGCGAAGAAACCCCATCAAAAGGCAGGGTTATTTTCGGTTCTTACGACGTCAATAAATTAAAACACCATGAATTGCCCCAATTACGCCGCCGAGCGGGGGTTATTTTCCAAGACTTCCGCCTTTTGCCGAATAAAACCGCTTACGAGAACGTGGCTTTCGCTCTGGAAGTCGCCGGCAGGCCCCAATCGGACATAATAAATTTCGTTCCACAGGCGCTTGAAATGGTTGGGCTTAAAGACAAAATGCTTAATTTCCCCAAAGAACTTTCAGGCGGAGAAAAACAAAGAGTGGCGATAGCTAGGGCGATGATAAACCATCCCGATATGGTTATCGCCGACGAGCCAACCGGCAACCTCGACCCGGTAAACATGTGGGAAATTATAAAACTTCTCATGAAAATCAACGAGTTGGGCACAACCGTTATGCTCGCGACGCACAATAAAGACATAGTGAACCATATCAACCAAAGGGTAATTTCCGTTGAAAATGGGAAAATAATAAGAGACGAGGCAAATGGAAAATATATACTTGTATAAAGTATCAATTTACAATGACCAATTTTCAATTGAAAATTTATAAATTAAGGCTTGATTGAAAATTGATAATTGAGAATTGAAAATTATTATTTATGCTTACAAATCTTTTACGCATAATCAAATACGGGTTTTTGACTTTCAGGCGGAACGGCTGGCTTTCAACCGCCACGCTTTCGATTATCGTTTTGGCGCTGTTGGTTTTTGAAGGTTTGATGATTTTTAATGTTTTAACTAAAACCGCCGTTAATTCACTTGAAGATAAAATAGATATCAGCATTTATTTTAAAATAGACGCTCCGGAAGACGATATTTTAAATATCCAAAAATCTTTGGGAACCTTAACCGAAGTTAAAAGCGTCAATTATGTTTCACGTGACCGAGCGCTCGAAATTTTTAAGGAAAAACATAAAGACGATGCCGCCATTAACCAATCGCTTGAAGAGCTTAACAGTAATCCACTTCTGGCATCTTTAAACATTAAAGCGAACGACCCGAGCGAATACGCGACAATAGCGGGTTATTTGGACAAAGCCGATTTTAAAACAATGTTTGAAAAAGTCACCTATGCCCAAAACGCGGTTGTTATAGACCGGCTTAATAAAATAATCGGCGTGGCGGAAAAAGGAGGATTCGTTCTTATCGTGTTTCTCACCTTCATCGCCGTGCTGGTCACTTTTAACACCATACGTTTGGCGATTTATTCCAGCAGAGATGAAATAGGAATAATGCGCCTAGTCGGCGCTTCAAATTCTTTTATAAGAGGCCCCTATATAGTTGAGGGAATAATTTACGGGTTTTTGGCCGCCGTGTTAAGCATTGCCCTTACCGCGCCGATTGTTTATTTTGTTTCTCCGTATATAAGCGTTTTTATTGCCGAAATGGACCTTTGGAAATATTTCACTTCTAATATTTTCGGCACGTTATTTTATCAATCGCTTTTCGGCATCGGTTTGGGAGCGGTTTCTTCAATAATCGCCGTTAGGAAATATCTTAGAGTATAGCGAAAATTATCAATTATCAATTTCCAATTATCAATCAAGCTATTAATCTTCTAATTTTCAATTCCCTTAATAGCTGAACGGCTTATTTTCGAAAAAATTAATAATAATTCTTGCACTTCTTTCCATAGAACCTTTATTTCTTTTTCTTTCTCCGGATTTACTGCGGCCAATAATCTTAACCAGTGTCTTGTTTCTTTTATCTCCTTTTTGCAAATACCAATTTTATGGACAAAATCTTTTCTACTTTCGGCTTCCGTAGCTTCACAATAATTAGCGCCTATTGAACCCGCCGCGCCAACTAATTGGCTAATAATTCTTGTGTTTACGGGCGTTATTTTAATTGTTTTTACTAATGCAATTACGTTTTCGGCAAATTTTGCCGTTCTTTCTTCTAAGTCATAATTATCTTTAGGTTTGATAATTAAATTATTGGAGTTTGATTGAAAATTGGTCATTGAAAATTGGAGTTTAACATAGGTTTTCCAAGTCTTTCTTTTTTAATTGCTCAAGAATATTGAGATTTTTGTCTATGGCGATGCTTTTGCCGAGATATTGGCCGGAAGTAAGACACGGGAATAAAACATAATCTGCTCCTTTTTTGTATAAAGTTTTCGCGTCTTCTTCCTCTTCGGCGCGCAAAATAATTTTGGGTTTGTTTTTTGATTGGCCGGCGGCTTTGTTTATTTCTTCCAAAATTCCGAGATTATCTTTAAGTTCGGGGACGGTTGAGATGATAAGCCGGGCAGAACCTAAATTCGCCCGTTCCGTTATCTCCATATCGGCTATGTCTCCAAAGAGCGCGCTGTAACCGCGCCTTTTTAATTTTGCCACCACATCAGGGTCAAAATCAATCACAAGCAAGTCTTCTTTCGACAAATGGCTCACAATATGCCAGCCGATGCGGTGGCCGCCGACTAAAATTATCGGTTTTGAAAAGCTTGAATCGCCGTCAAATTCTTCTTTTTTATTCCGGCGTTCAAAGATAGACAAAATTTTTGAAAAACGCCTGAAAATTTCTTCGCCGTAAATAATTAAATAGGTGGAAAGCGTAATGGTGATAATGCCGACGGCGGTAATCAAGGAAACCACGCTTTCGTTAAGATGGCCGAGTTTGAATCCCAATGCCGCTAAAATCAGGCTGAATTCCGAAATCTGCGCCGTGGCGACTCCGCATAAAAAACTTGTTCTTTTGCGGTAACCCATCAGCCCCATAATAATCAAAACAATCAAAGGATTCCCGATTAAAACAAAAAGTGAAAGAACGATAATCGGCAAGGTTATGCTGGAAAGGTCCGAGAACATAAGCGATGAGCCGAGAATGACGAAAAATATTAAAACGAAAAAGTCCCTTAAAGAACGCACCCGCGCCGAAATTTGGAAATGTTCGGAAGAATTTGCTAAAGACAGTCCGGCTAAAAATCCGCCGATTTCAATTGAAAATCCGGCTTTTGAGGCCAAAATCGCCACCCCGAAACACCATGCCAAACTGCTTAAAAATAAAAGTTCCTGAGAACGAGCGAATTTGTCAAAAAGCAGGGGAGCGGCTTTTCTGCCGATAAAAAGCATAACCGCGAATAAAACCGCGCCCTTTAAAAGCGCCATTAAAATTCCGGAAATTGAAAAACTCCCGCTTTCTTGGACTCCGGCGAGAAAAATTAAAATTAAAATCGCCACTATGTCTTGGACAAGCAAAAATCCGATGCTGATTTTGCCATACAAGCTGTTTGTCTGCCGACTTTCGGAAAGAAGTTTAACCACGATAATCGTGCTTGAAAAAGTCAGGGCAATGGCGATGTACGCCGATTGCAAAAAATTAAAGCCGAAAAATTGCGCGATATAAAAGCCGGGGATAAAAGCGAAAACAATTTGGCCCAGGCCTACTAAAATTGAAATCTTACCCACCATTTTTAAAGAGGAGTAGTCTATTTCGAGCCCAATTAAAAACAGCAAGAACATCAATCCCATTTCGGAAAGAACGGTGAAAAATTCTTTGTTGATAACGTGCGAAAGCCCGAAAGCGCCGATGATTATTCCGGCGAAAATATAAGCCAGAATAATCGGCTGTTTCAAAAACCGGGCGAGGATTCCCAGCCCGGCCGCGACCAAAATTACAATTGATAATTCAAATATTCCGGTAGACATAAGATTATGTATTTAGTATCTTGTATTTTGTATTTTGCGCGGCCATCGCGAAATCTAAAAAGTACCTATCAAGATCTTCAAGGGTGCTTCCATATTCTTTTCCTCCCAAAATCGTATCGCAAAAAACTTCGCGCGCTCGGTTAATTTCTTTTAAACGGCCGAACCATCGTTTATCTTGAAGGGTTAACTCAAAAAGTTCTAAAGCCCGTTCAACGGCGCCGCTAAAAATTTTTTCGTCTTTGCCTTCCCAATTTCGCGCCCGTGAAACCTCGCTGCCGATATTGCCAAGTTGTTCCATTAAGGAAAGCTTTTGCCACCGTCCGTCCGCTAAATTTTTATGTATGAAAGTCATTTTATAGAATTCTTTATTATTTTTATTTCCATTATGAATTTATTATACTTAAAAACGAGCGGCAAAACAATATATGGGAGTTGAACTTCCATATATTATTTAATATAATTTAAAATATGAAAAAACCACAATTTATTGAAGATCAAATTTACCATATCTATAATAGGGGAGTTGAGAAAAGGAATATATTTCTTAATGACAAAGATTATTTAAGATTCATTCATGACCTTTTTGAATTTAACGATGAAGCGCCAACTCTTAATGTCGCTTATTATTTTAATTCCAAATCTCAAGAGATTGAATCTCAACACATAGAAAAAGAAAGAAATCCTAGAAAATTATTAGTGGAAATTTTAATTTTTACTCTTATGCCGAATCATTTTCATTTGGTTTTAAAACAAAGAAGGAAAGGAGGTATTGTAAAATTCATGCAAAAATTAGGAACAGGAT
>QYPD01000043.1 GCA_007279775.1 Spirochaetia bacterium
ACAATAAATCAACCATCTTAAAATCTTTTTTTATTATCAAATCGTCACCCTGCCTTTTAAAAATCGAGTGCGGCTTAATTTTAATAATCACGTAAAGGTCGCCCTCTTTGGCGCCGCGTTCGCCGGCTTCGCCGCCGCCCTGAATTTTTATAATTTGCCCGTCGGCTATGCCCGAGCGAATTTCTATCGTTAAATTTTTCTCGCCTTTCATTTTTCCGACGCCATGGCAAACCTCGCAAACTTTTTTCGGAATCTGACCAGCGCCAAAACACTTCGGGCAAGCCTTAACTTGCATAATGTCGCCGAAAAAACTTTTGCGGATTTCTTTTATTTCGCCTCTGCCGCCGCAAGTTTCGCATTTTTCAAATCCGGCTTTCGGGTCGTGCCCCAAACCTCCGCATTTTTCGCATTTTATTGAAACCGAATATTTTATTTTTTTCTCCGCTCCGCGGTATGCTTCTTCCAAATCTATTTCTTGGGCTATTTGGATGTCTGCCCCGCCATGATACGAACGGCGTTTCTGCTTTACGCCCATACCTTCAAAAAACGCGTCAAATACGTCGCTTAAATCGCCGAAATCACCGGAAAAATCCATTCTTGCTCCATCTCCGCCAAAAGGATTGCCTTGTCCAAAGTCAAAGCCAAAAGGCTCGTCTTGAGCTCCGCCGAAGGGTCCGCCTTGCGAAAAGTCGAAATCATTAAATCCGCCGCCGGCTTGTTGATTGCCCGAAAACACACGGCCGAACCTGTCGTATTGCGCCCGCTTTTCTTTATTGGACAAAACCTGATATGCTTCGTTTATTTCCTTGAATTTCTTTTCATCGCCGCCCTTGTCTGGATGATATTTATGTGCCAATTTCCGAAAAGCTTTTTTAACGTCTTCTTCCGAAGCGCCCTTATTTATGCCGAGAATTTTATAGTAATCCATAATAGTAAATTCAAAATGTAAATATCAAAATGGAAAATGATAATGTAAAATCTTAAAATTTAATTATTGTTAAAATTTTAAGGCTTAAATAATTTTACAATTTTGAATTGTAATTTTGATTTTTGATTTTTCAATTTTTATTTTAGTATAACGTTTTCCTTGCTTCTTCCTTCGAATATAATCGCGCCGAAACCGAGCGCCAGAAGAGTTTCGTAAAGCAAAAACGAAATAAAAGCGGCAATCAGGCGAATCGGCCAAACAAGGCTTATAATAGTCAAAAATATGAAAATGGCAACTAATATCGGAGTTGAATTTAATATATTTTCCGGCAGTGAATAAAACTTAACCGCCAGAAAATCGTAAATCGTATCAGAAAGTTTACCCTGAAAATTCAGTTGGATTCCCGCAAGACCAGCTGTCTGATTTTTCACCTCTTGAACAGCTTTGCCTGCCAACTCCTCCTTAATTGAATCTGGCAAAACCTTAAGCTGGGGATTGTTTTCAATTTCCCGCATAGCGATGCTTCTTATTGTTTCTTCTGTTGAACCTGTAAGGTTGAACCCGGGCACGATTTTTTCCAATAACCCGCTATCTGTTATCGGCGAAACAACGGCGTTAAACGCGTCGCGCGGAATAAAAAAATCTTTGCCGTTCACATCGATGAAACTCGCGCAAACCACTCCGGCGAATATCGCTATTCCGGCGATTGCCTTAGGCAAAACTTTTTTGCTAATTTTCCAAAATTTTATTTCAAGCGAATTTTCAAGCTCGTTTCTGCCTGCGTAAATTCCGGAAATAAAAAATAAGAAACCCAAGACTGCTCCAACGCCAACCATTACCGATAACCTGTCGTAGAAAAGAACGAAAAACGCCAAGCTTTGGATAAAAACCGCCAAATTAACCATCCATTCTGTTTTAATGAAAAAAACACAGAGCAAAAACACTGCCATAAAGCCGAGCGCCGCCAAAGAAGACAATAAAGGATTATTTCCGCCTCCGCTGACCATAAAAATTTGTAGAAAAAATCCGGATGCGAAAGAAAAGACAACACCAAAAAGCGCCAAAATAATTATTTTGACCATTGAACGGTCGAGCGAAACTCCGTCTGTTGTTGGTAAATCCATATTTATATTATAGCAAAATTATGGCAGGTATCGCTACCTGCCGTAAATTTTTATTGCTGCGGATTTTGATTTTGTTCTTCTCCACCTTCTTTCTTCTGGCCGTACATCATTTGGCCAATTTTTTGGAGTTCCAAGGAAAGCTCTGAGGCGGTCGATTTTATTTCGTCAATATTTTGCGATTGATGAATTGTCGTTTTAAGTTTTTCGGTTTTTTGATTGATAGCATCTTTAAGTTCTACCGGAATTTTGTCGCCGGCTTCACGGACGGATTTTTCCGCCAAATAAACGGTTTGCTCGGCATGATTTTTTGTTTCAGCAAGCTCTTTTTTATTTTTATCTTCTTCCGAGTGCGCCGCCGCTTCTTGTTTGAGTTTTTCGATATCGTCTTTTGAAAGCTGAGTTGAAGCTTCAATGCGGACGGACTGGCTTTTGCCGCTGGCTTTGTCTTTCGCCGAAACGTTTAAAATACCATTAGCGTCTATGTCGAAAGAAACTTCAACCTGCGGAATGCCGCGCGGAGAAGGAGGAATGCCGTCTAAAATGAACTTCGCCAAAGTTTTGTTGTCCGAGGCCATTGTTCGCTCGCCTTGCAAAATATGAATTTCAACCGAAGTCTGATTATCGGCCGCTGTTGAGAAAACTTGCGACTTCTGTGTCGGAATTGTGGTATTTCTTTCAAGAATCGGAGTGGCAACTCCGCCATAGGTTTCAATGCCTAAAGTTAAAGGAGTAACGTCTAAAAGCAAAATGTCTTTCACATCGCCTTGGAAAATTCCAGCTTGAATCGCGGCGCCGGCGGCAACAACTTCATCGGGGTTGATTCCCTTGTGCGGCTCTTTGCCGAAAAACTTTTTAACCGCTTCCTGAATCGCCGGCATTCTTGTTTGGCCTCCAACCATCACAACCTCATCTATGTCTGAAGGTTTGAACCCAGCTTCTTTAATTGTTTTTTTAACTAACTCAATTGAACGTTCTATTTCCGCTTTAACAAGCTCTTCCAATTTTGCGCGGGTGAGTTTCAAAAGAAAATGTTTAGGACCCGAATCGCCGGAAGTGATATAGGGAAGATTTATTTCGGTTTCAAAAACCGTTGAAAGTTCATGTTTGGCGCGCTCGGCCGCTTCTTTTAAACGCTGCAAAGCCAATGGGTCGCTTGAAATATCAATGCCTTCTTGTTTTTTATATTCCAAAATGAGGTATTCTATTATTTTTCTGTCAAAATCGTCGCCGCCCAAATGAGTGTCGCCGCCCGTAGATTTTACTTCAACCGTTTCATCGCCCACTTCCAAAACGGAAATATCAAAAGTTCCGCCTCCGAAATCGTAAACAACAATCTGCTCATTTTTCTGCTTGTTTAAACCATATGCCAAAGCCGCGGCCGTGGGCTCATTGATAATTCTGCGAACTTTCAAACCGGCGATTTCTCCGGCATTTTTGGTCGCCTGCCTTTGGGAATCGTCAAAATAAGCCGGTACGGTGATAACCGCTTCTTCTATTTTTTCTCCGGTTTTCGCTTCGGCATCGGCTTTAAGCTTTGCCAAAACCATGGCCGAAATTTCTTCCGGCTTATACCATCTGTCCGCCATTTTTATCTCCACTCCCCCGGTTGAAGATTTTTGAATATTAAAAGGAAGCCACGACTTGTCGTGCTGAACTTCTTTATCGTCAAAATTGCGACCGATTAATCGCTTAACCGAAAAAATGGTGTTTTTCGGGTTAACCACCGATTGCCTTTTCGCCAACAAACCAACCAAACGCTCGCTTGATTTTGAAATCGCCGTCACCGAAGGCGTGGTGCGATTGCCCTCGCCGTTTTCCAATATTTTCGGCTCGCCCGCTTCAATAATCGCCATCGCCGAATTAGTTGTGCCAAGATCTATTCCTAAAATTTTCATAAAAATATAATCCCAATCTACGAATGTATCCGAATTTTCGAATGGCTACAAAATTATTTTACAACTTTTTCGTATTTATTTGTAGATTCGGATGAATTTGTAGTTTCGGATTGCTTTATTTATTTCGCCACTTTTACCCTTGCCGGCCTTATAAGCTTACCATGGAGAGTGTATCCATTTTCAACTTCTTCAACTATCGTGCCCGGCGCTTTATCAGACTCAACTTCCGCCACCGCTTCTTGAAGACCGGGGTCAAACGGCTGGCCAACCGAAACAATAACCCTTTCCAAACCGCTTAACTTCATTATGTCTTCTAATTGCCGGCGTATCAAATAAAGGCCTTTTTGAGTTTTTGAATCTTCTTCGCCGCCAAGCGTGACCAAGGCCAAATCAAAACTATCCAAAACTGTTATCAAATCTTTCACTATTGCCTCGTTGGCGAATTTAACAATCGCTTCAAACCTCCTTGATTCGTCTCTTTTATAATTTATCAAGTCCGCCTTTGCCCGTTTCCAACCGTCGAGATACTCATCGCGCTGCTTTTCGCAATCGGAAACAGAATTTTGCTCCTCTTTATTTTGAGATTCTTCTTTTATTTCTTCCGCCATGTTTTTACAAATTTAAGAATGCCATTATTTCAAGAATATAGCAAGTTTCCAAAAGACGTCAAGGGTTGTACTGATTGCTTGTTTTATAATAAAATGAAACAATGATAAAACTTTTCAACACTCTCTCGGGGGAAAAAGAGACCTTTAAACCCCTCAAAAGCAAAACCGCCCAGATTTACGCTTGCGGACCGACAGTTTACAATTACGCCCATTTGGGCAATTTAAGAACTTATGTTTTTGAAGATGTTTTGCGCCGCGCGCTTGAAATCAATGGCTATAAAATAAAACAAATAACCAATATCACCGACGTTGAAGATAAAATCATTAAAAAAGCCCAGCAAGAAAAAAAAGAAATTTCGCAGATTACCCGGCCGTATGAAAAAATATTTTTTGAAGATCTTAAAAAACTGAATATTGAAAAAGCCGAACGTTATCCCCGCGCCACCGAGCACATAAAAGAAATGATAAGTCTTATTTCCGTTTTGGTGAAAAAAGGATTTGCGTATCAAGGCGAAGACAAATCTATTTATTTTAAAATTTCAAAGTTTAAAAATTATGGAAAGCTTTCGGGGTTGAAAAAACGCCAGATACCTGCCTGCCGGCAGGCAGGAAAATCGG
>QYPD01000013.1 GCA_007279775.1 Spirochaetia bacterium
ATTTCCGAAGAAGACGCAAAATAAGACAAAATGGCGGCGATTGAGCTTAAAGAAAAAAAAGTTGCCTTGGCGGTTTTTGATTCAGAAAATCCCGAAGCGAAAAAAATCATAGAAAAATTGAAATCAAAGGGCTACGCGCTTTCTATTTTCACGGCTTCGTTAAGCGGGCTTAATAATATTTGGGGTTTTTATAAATTTGTTTTCAAAAAGCCGGAAAATATTACTGGCAGAATTAAAATTGAAGAGAAAAAATTAATGGAATTAAAAGACGCGCTCGTTTCTTTGAAAAGCATAAACAATGCGATTGCCGAGTTGAACGAGAAGGAGGGCTATACCGGAGAAATTTTGGAGGTTATTTTAGCGGGAGCGCTTTCAATGAGAGCTTCGGACATTCACTTTGAACCCTCCGAACATTCGGCGAAAATTCGCTTAAGAGTAGACGGCCTACTCTATGATATTTTTAATAATTTAAAACCGAAAACTCACGGCAACGTTATTTCGCGCATAAAACTTCTTTCAAGATTAAAAATTAACGTGAATGATCAGGCTCAAGACGGCCGGTTTACCATCGCTTTATCCAATAAAGAAATAGAGATAAGAACTTCAATTAACCCTTCGGAATTCGGCGAGACAGTTGTTTTGAGAATTTTAGATCCGGATTCCATCCACGTCGGATTGCCCCAACTCGGATTCCGAAAAGACGATTTGGAAATAGTTGAAAAAGAATTAGGTAAGCCGAATGGAATGATTTTAAACACTGGTCCCACCGGCTCCGGAAAAACAACCACTCTTTATGCCTTTTTACAGCACACTCAAAAATCGGAATCAAAAACAATCACAATTGAGGATCCAATAGAATACCATATTGAGGGCATAGAACAAACACAGGTTGAGCCCGGTTCTGATTATACTTTTTCAAGCGGTTTACGTTCGCTTTTGAGGCAGGACCCGGATGTGATTTTAATCGGTGAAATCAGGGATTTGGAAACCGCCGAAATAGCGATTCACGCTTCGCTTACCGGCCACTTAGTTTTTTCAACGCTTCACACGAACGACGCCTCGGGCGCGATTCCAAGAATGATAGACTTGGGGGTTAAGACTTCTGTGCTCGCGCCGGCAATCAATTTAATTATCGCTCAGCGCTTGGTGAGAAAGCTCTGTGAAAAATGCAAGGTTGAGAAAAAAATTGACGCCGAGTTAGAAGATAAGATAAAAAATTTCATCGGAAAATTGCCGGATAGAGTAGATAAAAATTTTTATAAATCAAACATCAAAATGTTTGAATCCAGGGGTTGTGAAAAATGCAACAATTTGGGCTACAAGGGCAGAGTGGGAGTCTTTGAACTTCTTTTAGTTGACGGCGAGATGGAATTATTAATAGGCAAAGACCCGACCGATATCGGCATTAAAGGATTGGCAATTAAAAAAGGAATAGTGATGATGCAGCAAGACGGGATTTTGAAATCGATTTCCGGAATAACCACTTTTGACGAAGTTGAAAAAACCACGGGTGCGATTGAATGGTAGATGCGATCCAAAACTACAAAAGCATCCGAATCTACAAATAAATCCGAAATAACAAAACGTATTGGTAGCCATTCGTAGATTCGTATAAATTCGTAGTTTGGTATCGGTTTAATAATAAAACCGCCTAATTCTGTGGGCGATTCTCGGACGAGAATTGAAACTCTAATATAAAAAAAGAGATTAAGAATTCTTTCGAGGAGATCTCCAGCCGGAGCCGGACATTCCGTGATCTAAAAAAAATTCTCTAGAGCCCACAGAATTAGACGGTCTGATATTATTTATTTTTTGCAGTATAGCATACTTTATGACAAAAGTCAACCCCCACACCTAATCACCCAAAACTGATTAGGTGTGGGGGTCAAGACCTCAACTAACATGCCTAAAACTAACATGCCTAAAATCAAAACTAGCAAAAAAAGACAAGACGACGAGGAGTTCATCGATTCCGCGCTTAGGCCGGTATCGTGGAATGATTATATAGGACAAGAGAAAATAAAGAAAGCCCTCGCCCTGATTTTGGCCGCGGCGAAAAAAAGGAAAGAGTCGGCGGACCATTTGCTTTTTTACGGCCCGGCCGGATTGGGCAAAACAACTCTGGCGAATTTGGCGGCAAAAGAAATGGGAGCGAATTTGAAAACCGCCACCGGGACGGCACTGCAAAAGCTCGGCGATTTGGCGGCCGTGCTTTCAAATTTGGAAAATGGCGACGTTTTATTCATAGACGAAGCGCACAGGATTCCACGGGCAATAGAAGAAATTTTATATCCGGCGATGGAGGCAAGAAAATTATGCTTGATGGTTGGAAAGGGTTTGGCGAGCAGGATTGTCTCAATTGATTTGCCGGCTTTCACATTGATTGCCGCTACCACCCGGCCGAGCTTGCTTTCAAACCCGTTGCGTTCAAGGTTTGGCGGAATTTTCCATTTTGATTATTACGATTCCGGCGAAATAGAAACAATAATCAAGCGTTCGGCGAATCTTATGGGTCTCAATATGGATTCGGGGGCGGTTTTGGCGCTGGCGAAGGCTTCAAGGTTTACTCCCCGGACAGCAAATAGGCTTTTAAAGCGCGCCCGCGATTTCTCCGAGGTAAATAATTTAGAAACTATAGATGCCGAAGTCATCAAAAAAATCCTTAAATTTTTTGAAGTTGACGAGCTCGGACTTGAGACCTACGAACGCGACCTTTTAAAGGCAATTATAAGCAAATTCCACAACAGGCCAGTTGGCATTAACGTTTTAACTTCTTTTTTGGGCGAAGAAAAAGGCACAATAGAAGAAATATACGAGCCTTATTTAATGAAAATTGGATTTCTTCAAAGAACGCCGCATGGCAGAATCGCGACACAAGAAGCATATAATCACTTAGGTTTAAATTGACCTAATTATTCTAATTAACCTAATTGACCTAAAACTTTTTGGGCATTGGGATTTAGGATTTCATTAGACTAATTAGAAATTAGGGCAATTAGAATAATTTAATGGTTTTAATTAAAGAGTTTTTTCCTAACCCTAGCGGCAAAGACACCGAAGGCGAATGGATAAAGTTATTTAATAATAGCAACACTGCGGTTGATGTGAGTGGCTGGCAAATAAAAGACGCTTCGGCTAAGGCGTTTATTTTTTCAGCCACAGATGGGAAAAACACTCTAATCGCCGGCGGCGAAATTTTGACGCTTGATTATAAAACCACAAAAATTTCTTTAAATAATAATGGCGAAACGATTTTCCTTTACGACAAGAACGGAATTTTGGTTGATAAGGCGGAATATACCGGTACCGCCGCCGATGGCAAAGTTTATATTCGCGCCGAAAACGGAAAATTTATTTTAAGCGGAAGCCAGGCAGAATTACAGGAAGTAAATTCTATTCCGGCCCCAACTTCTTTTAATAACAAAAGCGCCAACTCCGGCGCAATTATTAATAATTCTAACCTTGGCCTAAATTTTTCAATTGGCATTTTTATCGCTTTGGTTCTGACGGTATTATTTATTTTTATTTCTAAAAAATTAGAATTGTTTTCTGGCGATGAATAATCAATAAATAAATCTTTGAATAAATCTTTTGACGAAACTTACGCCATGGCGTGTAATTAGTCAAAAGTTTGGGAGATAAAGTTATCCACATATCCATCACTTGTTTAAAACAAGTGAACTATTATAATTATAGATATAAATTTATGAACAACCTTTCACGAGAGAGAGAGAGAGAGAGAGAGAGAGAGTAAACGGCGCGAGCGCCGCTCCTTTTAGTAATTTCTTCAACAAGCGTCTTTTTGTAGTGTTAACCGCCATAACAGCGGGAATTCTTATTGCCATAACAATAATGGCTTTTACTGGTCCGGGTTCAAACCAACCACCAAACGGCGACCCGGTTTTCTCAGTAGGAGTTCCAAGCGGCGCGGTGATGCACTTTAATCTTGCCGCCTGCCCTACAGGTTGGACCGCGCTCGCAGCCGCCCAAGGCCGATATTTGGTCGGACTACCTAGTGCCGGCACACTGGCCGGAACTGTCGGTACCGCGTTAACTAATCAAGAGAATAGGGCTACAGGTCAACATAGCCATGGGATTACGGATCCTGGGCATACGCATCCGTCTGGATATGGTGAGAACAACCGCATTGGCGGCGAGCCTCAGAGTGACCACTGGGAACCCAATCGGCCTGCTTCAGGCGGAACCCCCTCAAATTCCGCCGTGACCGGCATCACCATTAACGCCACTGGCACCGTCGCTGGCACCAACGCCCCATATATCCAATTTTTGGTCTGCCAGAAAAATTAAGTCATATTAGGCTTGCGACCGGATGTCAGTATTAGATATATTATATTGCAAATAATTTTTAAATCTGCCGAATAAGTAAATAATAAAAAATCAATATTTTCTATTTTTAATACTTCCCCGCGGGGAAGTGTCCCTCAAAGGAACTCATACTTCCTCATAGGGAAGTAGACACACTCATGGCAGATTAACGACATCGCAAGTCGTTAATTATTTTTAATCGACGATGTTCGCGTTTACAACCGCGCCCTTTCCGCCGCCGAGATTTTAGCACTTTATAACGCGACGAATAGGTAAAAAGTAACAGTTAACAATTAAGCAATTTGAGGTAATTATTGGCAGTAATTAGAGCTAAAAATAGCCACTATGACATGTCATAGTGGTGTGTTAGAATAATATTCATAATTACAAATATGGTCAACGATGTGAATAAAAAACCAAAAAGAGAATTGTCAGTAATTTTGCCGCTAATTAAAAATTATCCCTCACGCAAGGAATGGGAAGTAGTTTGTTGGCGGAAGATTTTAGAGTCTAAAGAATTGTTAAATTTACTTATTACATCCAATGAAGGGCATAATTTAGTGATGCGTGCGGTCGTAATGGAGGGATTATTTTCCGGCAAAAGCTATAAGCAAATTAGTGAAGAGTTATGGCTTTCGCCGCAAACGATTAGCAGTATTAAAAAAGCCTTAAAAGAAAAAGCTTATAGGAGTTATCGCGAACGGGGCAAAACAGAACGAAAAAAGAAAGTATATAGTTCGTGGTCTAGGCCCGCGCCTAAACGATCTCGCCCAAAAGGCGTGCCTCGTCGCACAAAATACGGGACGGTTTATTTTCCCCAAATTTGACAGGCTTTGACGTCTGTAAATATTTAAATCGCTTACATTAAGCACTATGACATGTCATAGTGCTTAATAATTTTAGCCGATCATTTTTTTGCCTTTTTGTTTAATTTAACATTGAGTGTTATAATTTTTTAATGGAATTTAAAACAATTTCTTCAGCCCAAACAAAAAAAATCGCCGGATTGTTGGCAAAGAAAATTTTAGCCGAGAATAAAAAAATAAAGAATGCTTTAGTGTTGGCATTGGTTGGAGATTTAGGCAGTGGAAAAACAACTTTCACCCAAGGGTTTTTGCGCGGATTGGGAATTAAAAATAAAATTACCAGTCCCACATTCGTGATTGCAAAAAAATACAAAATACAAAATACAAAATACAAATACGCCTATCATTTTGATTATTATCGCATTAAAAAACCCGCTGAGTTTTTCGCTCTAGGCTTTAAAGAAATCTTAGCCGACCCTCAAAATATTGTTTTAATTGAATGGCCGGAGGTAATAAAAAAGTTTTTGCCCAAAAATTCTATTTGGATAAATTTTGAGCATGGCGAGAAAGAAAGTCAGAGAGTTTTATTTATCAACTAATTACTAATTTTAATACTAATATACTAATCGGTTTTTATATTGTATATTCGTAAGTAATTAGTTATTAGCTGATTTAAATATTTTCGTAATGCTTGATATTGCAATTTTTTTGTAAGTTTGTTAAGTGGTTAAGGGTAATGGCAATTAAGTCAATTCTCCATCCCCTTTTATCGTCAATTAAGTTTTGATAGTGGCCGGCGTATAGGCTGGCCGTTCTTTTTAATTTTTCAAGTTTTGATTTAGTTAGGTTGTCTTCGGGTTGGACATTTCGATTTTTCCATAAAGTTTTCACTTCCACAAAAACAAGGGTTTTGTCCGGCGCTTTGGCGACGATGTCCAACTCGCCCCATTTTTGGCGATAGTTACGCTCAATTATTTTATACTTTTTATCCACAAGATATCCGCAAGCGATATCTTCGCCTAATTGGCCGGTTTGAGATTTAGTATTTGTCATAATTTTATAATTATAACACTTTTTACACAAAATCTCCCCCGTGCTTGTGTATGTTGTGTACAATTTTTACACACGGTATACACAAGATATAAAAATTAATCTATAAATTTGGTATGCTTTGTATAATTTTTACACACGACATACCTAAAATTAGCCCAATTGACCCCTGAAATTTGTTTCAAAATGTTTATTTTTACACACGACTTACCTAAATTTTAGGCAAATCTTCAAAAAGTCTATATTCCATCGCATTACTGAATAAGCAGATGAAACCTATATTTTTAAAAAGTGTAGGTTTCATCTACTTATTGGGTTTTTCAGGTTTTCTTTGTTTTTGAGGTTTTCAAGAAAGGCTGTTTTTAAGTTAAAAAAATCCACTCAAACCATCGGTTGTTGATGATGGCTTGAGTGGGATTGGCGATGCGCGGGTTGTTATGTGGGCGTTTGGTCCGTAGCGACGATGGGCATCTCTTCGGGTAGATGGGCGGGCTCGGTGGGTTCGCTGGGCGCTGGGATGATGTCTGGGACGATAGACATCCCCATGAAGATTTGCGCACATGCGGGCGCCGGACAACGCTTTCTGATTTCCTCCAGGGTCTCGGCTACCTCTTTGAGATGCTTTTCGGGAATGATCATTTTTCTCAGGGTCTCGATTCCCATAACTATCTTCCCCGTTAGCTCAGCCTTGTAGATAGTATCGGGTTTGCCCATGACTTCGTATTCCCTGACCATTGCCGCGACTGTGCCTTCGAGTAATTCTGATATGACAATATGTGCTGGTTTTCGTTCCATCTTTAACTCCTTTCTTGAAAAGTTCTATTTCGTTCGGATTTGAACGATACCAAACTTATACATAAATTATATAAATAAGTCAAGTTTGCTTTTATAATAAAACATTGCTATTTTTAATTTAAGTAATAGACAAAAACTGAAACTTAACAAAAATATAAGGAAAGGATGGTGGTTTATGAAAAGATTAGCGTTTGTTATTCTGATTGTATTGATGGCGTTTTTCGCTTTTTCATTGGTTTGTGTCTGGGAATCCGAGGGAAATGAATTCTCTGGGATTACTAACAGGCTAGCGAAAAAGCTTGCGGGTGAAATTAAAAAATCGGAAATTGAAAATATTCTCTCCGACCCGCGAGTCGCCCTACAGCCTGAGTTGTTGAAAAAGCTGGATGCAAAGGGAAAACGGTTAAGTTATTTCGGCCCGGAATTCGGATTGCTTAACTTTTTATCGCTGTGGCGCGGCAGGAACGTCTTAAAAAGTAATGACAATATTTTCTCCGGGATTGAAAAGCGGTACGGGGTTGAAAGGGAAGTATTAACTTCTATTTTCCGAATAGAAACTAATTTCGGGGAGGACACAGGCAAATACCGTGTTTTCAATGCCTTGCTGACGTTTTCAATTTTGAAGAATCGCAGGTCAGAATGGGCGGAGAAAGAGCTGGTAAATTTATTCTTGCTTAGTTCGCGGAACCAGTTGGACATTCTAAATATTTGGGGTTCGTGGGCTGGCGCGTTCGGATTATGCCAGTTTGTGCCGACATCGTTTTTGGCTTATGCTGTTGACGGCAACGGAGATGGAAGGGCGGATTTGTTTGTTTTCGAAGATGCCATGGCGAGCGCGGCAAATTATCTTAAACGTCATGGTTGGAAAAATAGTGATTCAGAGAGAAAAAAGAAGGCGGTCTTCGCTTATAACCGTAGCGACGAATACGTGAAAGCTGTTTTGGTTTATGCGGAGGCTATCAGATGAAAAACAGAATAAACGGGGAAGCTCGTTCTTGTCGATATTTGGCGAGAACGGGCTGTTTTTTTAAAAAATTTAGGCATTATTTTTGACTTTAGGTTTTTAATTATCTATAATGGTTATTGAAGTCAGATCGGCGATAGTCGTAGCCGCAGTGAAATTAATTTAAAAACAAAGATATGGATTATAAATGCCCGAAATGCGGTTTTACCGCCGAGCAAGAAGGCGAATGTGTTTGCCCAACTTGCAGTGTTCCAGCAACTGAAGAAAAAGAAGAAGTTGCTTCTCCGGAAGCCACCCCTTCTGAAACTCAGGAACCGGAAAAATCAGAATAGGAAATAAAAAAACATCCGTCCCGAAATGGGCGGATTTTTTTTGTGCGGCAAGCGACTATTGGTAGTGCGTCCACTTGGACTCGAACTATTTAGTGGGCATGGCAGGGATCGGACCTGCGACCCTGCGCTTATAAGGCGCATGCTCTACCACTGAGCTACATGCCCATGTCGAAATTCCAAATTACAAGCACCAAATCACAAATAATATCCAATTATCAAGGCTCTAAATC
>QYPD01000031.1 GCA_007279775.1 Spirochaetia bacterium
ATATATAACGCCAAAGATTTTTCCAAAAAGCCGAAATTTTATGGTTTGATAGAATTTCCTTATCCGTCGGGGAAAGGAATGCATATGGGCCATTTGCGGAGCAATACCGCAATGGACATTATTTGCCGCAAGCGCAGAATGGAAGGTTATAATGTTTTATACCCCATAGGCTGGGACGCTTTCGGCCTGCCAACGGAAAATTACGCCATAAAAGCGGGCATTCATCCTAAAATAGTAACCAAGCAAAACACCGATACTTTCCGGAAACAGCTCAAATCTTTCGGGTTTTCTTTTGATTGGAGCAGGGAAATTAACACTACCGACCCGAATTATTATAAATGGACGCAATGGATTTTTCTTCAGCTTTACAAGCACGGGTTGGCTTACAAAAAGAAAATGCCGATAAATTGGTGCCCTTCGTGCAAAATCGGTTTGGCGAACGAAGAGGTAATCGGCGATACTTGTGAGCGTTGCGGAGCGCAAGCCGAGAAAAAGGAAAAAGAGCAGTGGATTTTAAGAATAACAAAATACGCAGACAGGTTGCTTGAAGACTTAAAAACCGTGGATTATTTGGAGCGGATAAAAGTCCAACAAGCGAATTGGATAGGGAAGTCGGAAGGAGCATTGATAAAGTTTAATGTTAAACGTGACAAGGGGAAAGAAAATAAAAAATCCATGTCGCATGTCGCTTTTAATAATTTTACTATTGAGGTTTTTACGACGCGGCCGGATACGCTTTTCGGCGCGACCTATTTGGTTTTGGCGCCCGAGCACGAAATTATTTCAAATTGCAAATTTCAAATCTCAAATATAAAAGAGATTGAAATTTACGTTAAAAAATCTAAGGCGAAACCGGAAGAAGAAAGATTGGCAGAAGTTAAAGAAAAGACCGGAGTTGAAATAAAAGGAATAAAAGCGATAAACCCTGTTAATAAAAAAGAAATTCCGATATTCGTGGCGGATTATGTTTTGGGTTCTTACGGCACGGGCGCCATTATGGCGGTGCCTGCGCATGACCAAAGGGATTGGGAATTCGCAAAAAAATTTAAGTTGCCGGTTATAAAAGTGATAAATCCCGTGTTGATGAGCGTGGCGAATCCGGCGGCGAGAGCGGATGCGGCGGTTTCGGAACTGGCAATAGCGGGCATTTGGGAAGGAGAGGGTGAAATGATAAATTCCGGCAAATTCAACGGCATGGATTCCAAAAAAGCCAAATGGGAAATAATGAAATTCGCCGGCGGGAAAAAAGAAACTCAATATCATCTCCGCGATTGGATTTTTTCGCGCCAGCACTATTGGGGCGAGCCGATTCCGATAGTTTTTTGCGACAAATGCGGCGAAGTGCCAGTGCCGGAAAAAGATTTGCCGGTAAAGCTTCCCGAGGTAAAAAATTACAAGCCTACGGATACCGGAGAATCACCATTAGCGGCCATTAAAAATTGGGTGAATGTTAAATGCCCGAAATGCGGAGGTCCGGCAAAGCGCGAAACCGACACTATGCCAAACTGGGCGGGTTCAAGCTGGTATTACCTCGCATATGCGATGCTCGGAAATCAAAAATCAAAAATCAAAAATCAAAAATACGTTTGGGATAAAAAACGATTGAAATATTGGACGCCGGTTGATTGGTACAATGGCGGAATGGAACATACCACGCTTCATCTTTTATACTCCCGTTTTTGGAATAAGTTTTTGTATGATATTGGCGCTGTGCCGGCAAGCGAACCCTATAAAAAAAGAACTTCTCACGGAATGATTCTTGGTGAAGGCGGGGAGAAAATGTCCAAATCAAGAGGCAATGTGGTGGAGCCGGATTCTTTAGTAAGGCAATTCGGCGCCGATAGCGTTCGGCTTTATGAGATGTTTATGGGGCCGTTTGACCAGGCGATAGCTTGGGACAATAACGGCATTACGGGAACGATGCGTTTTATTTCACGCGTTTCGGGAATAAATGAAAATAGGAATCTTAAACGCGGCGCTAAAAATCCGAAATTGGCGCGCTTGATTTCTCAGACCGTAAAAAAAGTCGGCGAAGATATTGAAAAAATGAATTTTAACACCGCTATCGCGAGTTTAATGATTTTTGTGAATGGGGCGAATAGCGAAAAAGAAATTCCCTTGGAAATTTGGGAAAAATTTTTGATTATTATCGCGCCTTTCGCTCCGCATATCAGCGAAGAACTTTGGCAGGCGCTCGGGCATAAAAAATCAATTCATTTGGAAAAGTGGCCGGGATACGACCCTAAATTGATAAGCGAAGAAAATTTTGAGTTGATAATCCAGATTAACGGCAAGGTCCGCGACAAAATTCCAGTTTCGGCGGGAATATCGCAAAAAGAAGCCGAAAACATTGCTTTCGCCAGTGAAAAGGTTAAAATGTGGTTAAAAGAAGGAAAAACTAAAAAGGTGATTTTCGTGCCGAATAAATTAATTAATATTGTGTTAATCAACTAATTACAAATTTTATACTAATATACTAATTCGTTATTGGTATATTCGTAATTGATTAGTTATTCGTTGATAGAGCGAAGCGATGGGGGATTTTCTAAAAATAACTTTTTTCTTATTAATAATCGTCGGCGGAGCGATTTGGTTTTTGTCGAGCGGTTCCGCGCTTTTTAATTCCACTCCGGCGGAAAAAATTTCCGTTTCTCCGGCCACAAAAACGCAAACTTATTCCGCGCCGGCGGCGAGTTCAAATTCTAACTCCAATTCCGTGGCGAATTCCGGCCAGCCCGCGCAAAGCCAAGAAATACCCGATAGCTCAATCCCTGTCGGCTACACCCGCGCCCAACTTTCGCCTTATTTCCAGAAAATAAGAATTTCATCTGCTTACTATTCGTCTTTCTCGGGATATCCTTCGCAAATACAGATTTATTCCAGTTTATCCAAAGATGAAAAAGTGAATATTTCCGGTTGGGAAATAAAAAGCAATAACGGTAAAGAAATAATTATCCCCGACGCCGTAAATCTTTACGACCTTTCCGGTTTTTTGTTCGATTCGAACATATTTCTTTCTTCAAACAGTTATGTGAGCATCTACGGCAATATGAGTGTTATAAACAGAAATTTGCGCTTGAATAAATGCATCGGCTATCTTGAAAACGATTACGATTTTATCCCGCAATTGCCGAGGAATTGCCCTCAGGCTTCCCATTCAAGCGTTCAGTATCTTTCCGGCCAATGCCAATCTTATGTTTTTTCTTTGGGCAGCTGCCAATTGCCCGATGTTTCTTTTTATAATTCTTTACCCGGAAACGACGATGGAAACGCCTGCCGCGCGTTTTTAAGCAATATTAATTATTATTCCTGCATAAAAGAGCATCGCAACGACCTTGATTTTTATTTAAATGATTGGCGCGTTTGGGCAAATAAAAATATTTTGGATCCCCAGCACGACGCGGTGAAATTATTTGATAGCCAAGGTTTATTGGTTAACCAATACATTTATTAAAAAACCGGCGCCCATAACAGCCGGTTTTTTCTGAATTATTGCGTATTTCAGGTCGGCATCTTTTTCACTCCAAAGGCTTGAATTTCGTTGAAATTCCGTTTGCCGAAAATAATGACATTGTCTCCGAGTTTAAAATCGTTTTCCAATTGCGGCAGGATTTGTTCAGGCAGGAATACTCGTAATTCTTCTTCGGCATTTTTAATGCGAAATCCGTTTTCAAGCATTTCGATAATTTCTCCTTTATTAATATCATCGGGATCTGGTTTTATTGGTCCAAAACCGCGGTATATCGGGCCCGCAAACGGAAGATTGTTCTCATTGGCGCGCTTGAATGGTTCTTTATGTAGGGGAGCGGCAGCTATTCCACCGGTAATTACGACCAATATAATCGCCACAAGGGAAAAGAGCAGGGGCTTTCTATATCCGAAAGAATAATGCCGGACAAGAATTTCAAGAATAATCACGAAAATTATCGAAAATCCGATAAGCGTCCACGGCAAGTATTTTAGAAAAACCATTATTCCACGCGGTCCGAAAGCCGGACCGAAGCCGATTCCACTTCGGTTGACCGAAAAGAATATAAAGCTGGTTAATAGCAAAAGCGTAGATAAGATTAAAATCACCCCCACGACAAAAAGAACGCCGGTCAAAATAAACCGCCATTTTGGCTTCATCTCAATAGCGCCGCTTTTTATGGCTTCAAGTATTTTATTTTTTATTTGTTCTTCCATTGCGATTTAAATTAATTCCGGCGAGCCGATTAATTTTTTAAGCGATTCTTTCCCTCGCCGCAAGCGTACTCCGACAGTGGAAACCGGAATCTCCAAAACATCGGCTATTTCTTTATAGTCCATGTCTTCAAAATAATACAAAACCAGCGGTTCTCGGTATTTCAAGTTTATTTTTTCTAGATATTGGTTAAGCGATGCTTTCATTTCGTTATGCTTTGCCCTTTCCTCGGCAGTTTCTTTGGCGACGAGATGAGGAAAAAAAACATCGAAATCGAAAAGCGAAACCGTTTCTTTGCTCTTTTTCTTTTTCAAGGCGTTTACCAGTTCGTTGTGGGCGATGCGGTAAATCCAGGGAGAAAATCTTCTCTCGGCGTCAAATCCTTGGATGTTTGAATACGCTTTGATAAAAGTTTCCTGTATTATGTCTTTTGCGTCGTCGCCGTCGCGGAAGAATTTTCTGGCATACCTTTTTAACTTTTCTTCGTATCTTTCAACCAAGGCGCCAAAGGCGTCAATGTCGCCGTTTTGCACCAAACTCGCGATTTGCTCATCGCTTTTCTCTACAAACTGGTCCATATAAACATTATTATACCATTTTAAGCAGCTTTGGAAATTTTGCCCATTTAGGGCTTCCAAGCCAAAAGTTTTAACCATAATAATTTTTTATGAATAATCGTTCGGCCGTGTGTATAGATTAATACAATAAAAAAGCCGTTTTATTTCGCGGGGTTTATGAAGAGATTTTAATTAAATCCTGTAAAAAGCGGAGGGTACAGGATTTGAACCTGTGAGGGGATTTCTCCCCAACCGCATTTCGAGTGCGGCGCGTTAGACCACTCTGCCAACCCTCCGGATTGTTTAGTGCCCTCGGGAAGAATCGGACTTCCATTTTCGCCTTAGGACGGCGCGGTTCTGTCCATTGAACTACGAGGGCTTTTGAAATTGCCTTTTTGATTATTTTAATCTATAATTAATACCATGGCAAATTTATATCATTCAATGGTCGGCTTTGGCGTATTAGGGTTCGGGTTCGGATTTTTCGGATTTCTGTTTGCGGTTGCTTTGATGTGGTCGATTGTCTGGAAGGGGCTCGCTCTTTGGAAGGCGGCGCACCTCAACCAGAAATATTGGTTTGTGGCGCTTTTGGTCGTGAACACCCTCGGAATTCTCGAAATTCTTTACATTTATATTTTCAGCGAGAAAGCCAAGGTTAAGCACCACGAAAAAAAAGAGGAATAAAGGCGGGCCTATAGTATAGTGGTAGAACGCCTCCGTGGCACGGAGGAGGTCGGGGTTCGATTCCCCGTAGGTCCACCACTGCGGTTTTTTATTTTGCGGGCCTATAGCTTAATGGTAGAGCATCCGGTTTGCATCCGGAAGATCGGGGTTCGATTCCCCGTAGGTCCACAAGGTGGGGTGCCAGAGCGGTCGAATGGGTCTGTCTTGAAAACAGATATATCTGAAAAGGTATCGTGGGTTCGAATCCCACCCCCACCGCCAAAAATCGAAATCAGTTTTTGAAGCCGAAATGGGGTCGTCGCAAAGCACCAATTGGCCATCAAAATATTAAATGTCTTATAGATACGCATACATTACTGGTTGTTTAATTCTTTTCCTCTTTTGGCTTTTGATATTCCTGAAACGGAAAGATTTGCGCCGAGAAATGCTTTGGGCGAGTTTTTGGGGAATGCCCCTTGGTTTTATTGATTTTTTTCTCGTACCAACATATTGGAACCCCGATTCACTTTTTGACCTCATAAAAAAATACGGCGTAGGTATAGAAAGTTTTATTTTTGTTTTTATCATGGCTGGCATCGCTTCAGTTATTTACGAATTTATAAGAAAAGAGAAGCCGGTAAGATTAGCTCATGGCGGCCGTCCTCATTTTTGGCTGCTCTTTTTTATTCCGCTTGCCTATGTCATTATGTCAATTTTATTTCCTTCAAAAACGGTTTATAGCTTAATGATAGTTGGCGCGGTCGGAGCCATTGTTACGGCCTATTTGCGCAGAGATTTATGGAAGCAAATATTTGCCAGCGCTTTTATTTTTAGCTTTCTATATTTTGGGGTGTTTGTTTTATTAAATTTTATATTCAAAGGTTTAGTGGAACATTTTTATAATTTAAAAAATACCTGGGGTATTCTAGTCTTAGGTGTTCCGCTGGAAGAAATCGGAGTTGCCTTTTTTGCCGGCGCTTTTTGGTCTACGATTTACGAATACACAAAAGCTTATCGCGAAAAGAAAATTACTTAGTTGTAAAGTTGTAAGGGTTATAAAATCATGGATTACTTACGGGTAATAAGTTTTTAACCCCGACCCACAATCCTCAAATTACCCATTGCCTTAACCCTCAAATAACGTTTATACTAATTGGATAGTTAGGGCACTTAACCTACGTGTCCCGCAAATGTTTTTCTTAGCTCATTTTTGTGAGACAAGAAAAATTTGTATTATCTAATGAAAAAATACCACATCGGTAAATCTAAGATTTATGGCAAAGGGGTTATCCTTGACCGAGACGTCAAAAAGGATGAAACGATCTTTGTTTTTTTGGGGCAGGAAATTACTGTGACCTCTGGTGATTGGTTTCATCGACCGTGTTCGCTTCAAGTTGGCTACGCAAAATGGCTTATGCCTAGTTCGGGATCCGCCGGGCGGTATCTTAATCACTCATGTAACCCTACCGCCGGGGTTCATGGGAAGAATAAGATTGTTGCCATGCGAAATTTGAAAAAAGGTGAAGAGGTGGCGATTGATTACGCGCTGAGCGAAACATATCCTTTGTGGCATATGCGGTGCCATTGTAAGGCCAAGAATTGCCGGAAGGTTGTGAAACCGTACCAAGATATGCCCAGCCAAAGAAAGAAAAAATTTATAAAATACACTTCAAAATATATTATTGATATGAAAATGCATCTTAATTGGAAAGAATATATTGCTTTAGAGAAGAAAAGAGGAAACAATAAAAAATCTTATTGATACACTTAGGCAGAATATTATGAAATTCGATATAATTACCATTTTTCCTCAGATATTAGACTCTTATCTTAGCGAGTCTATTTTGGGTAGGGCGCAGAAACAGAAATTGGTTGAAATTAAAACTCATAATCTCCGTGACTTTGTTAAAGACAAATATAAAAAGATAGATGATAAGCCTTATGGCGGGGGAGCGGGAATGGCATTTAAAATTGAACCGCTTATTAAAGCGATACAATCTATAACTAAAAGTTATAAGCCTAAAACTGAAAGTTTGGCAATTATTTTTACGCCGGCGGGTAAGCAATTTGACAATAAAACAGCTGCGCAATTCGCGAAAAAATATGACAATCTCATTTTAATCTGCGGCCGCTACGAGGGGATAGACGCGAGGTTGGAAAAAGTGGCTAAAAATTTGAAATTGAAAATTGAAAATTTTTCTATTGGCCCATACGTTTTAACAGGAGGAGAATTGCCGGCAATGGTTTTAATAGATTCGATTTCGCGTCAAATTCCGGGAGTTTTGGGCAAAGATGAATCAATTGAAGAAAAACGGTTGGGTGTGGGTGTACCGGTTTATACCCGTCCCGAAACCTTTGTTTGCGGGGGTAAAAAATATAATGTGCCGAAAGTTTTGCTTTCCGGAAACCACAAAGAAATAGAAAAATGGCGCCTTTCAAAACGCGTTAAAAACTAAACCCAGTAGTAGAAACTCGATCGCAATTTATTAATTTAACTTATTATTACTTCTGCGTGCTAGTGAGCAGATTTGTTTACATTTCAGCAATAAATTTGAATAAATTGAAAGTTAAATTTATCGAGTTTTCACTACTGGGTGAACTATTGACTCCGTAGACCGACTATTTGTATAATGGTTGAGGTCATTATTCATGGCCATATTTAATTACAAAAATGCCCAGTAACACTACTTCAATGTTTCGCTTTGTGTTAAAAGCGAAAAAGAGATTGGAACTGCTGGGTTAAAAGATTAAATTAAACAACATTGTTTCCGCTAATCACGATTTATCGTGATTAAGTTGAAGTAGTGTTACTGGGAATGGAAAATCAAAATTTACAACAAGAATTGGTGGCGGAAGTCGTCGATGAAAAAGAGCTTGAAGCTGTCCGCGAAATGATGAAGGCGGGTTTGATGTATGGCCATAAAAAAGCCAAAACCAATCCAAAATTCAGGCAATACATTTATGGCGCCAGAAACGGCGTTGAGATTATCGATTTGTCGCAAACAATCACGGCTTTGGCGGAAGCGACTGAATTTTTAAAGAGCCAAATTAAAGAAGGCAAGTTGGTCTTGATGGTCGCCATGCAAGCGGCGGCTAAAGACGCGGTTGATTTATTGGTTGAAAAATTCAAATTTTCAAGGATAAACGAAAGGTGGCCCGGCGGTTTACTTACAAATTTCGGCGTTATCTCAAAGCGGATAGAGTATCTTAAAAAGATTGAAGCCGATTTGCAAAGCGGAAAATTGGACAAATACACCAAAAAAGAAAGGGTGATGATAAACCGCGAAATTGAGAGGATGAAAAAACTTTTTGGCGGATTGCGTGATTTAACCAGACTTCCGGATTTGATTTTCGTGATAGACGCTTCAATAAAAGGGCATGCGACAGCCATTCATGAGGCGAAAATAACGAAGGTTCCGGTAATGGCGATTTTGGACAGTGACGATGACCCTTCGAAAGTTGACTGGCCGATTCCAGCGAATGACCATTCCAAAATGAGCATCGACTGGATTGTAAATAAGATAATAAATAGTTAGAATTAAATAGTCTTAAAT